>JANNFJ010000751.1:0-2613 GCA_031379725.1 Calothrix sp. OTE_75_metabat_31 | reverse complement strand
GTAATTCGGCAAATAAATCATCGAATCTTAACCAGGGGTCGTCAATATTTTTCTTTGGTTGTCGAGATTTTGGTAAAGCTGCAATTGCTTGACGTGGTGAGAGTCTTTTATTTATGCTTTTATTGCTCGAATCATTTCGATTTGCGGCAATTGCTTGAGTAGTGGAATTCCCAAAAAAGTAGTTGACTGCTTGCCAAATCAAAGCTTGAATTTGTGGTGTTTGGTTTTCTAAGTCCTCGACACCTTTGGGAATAGTAATTTCATTATCAATTTCACTACCGTAAAGGAATAAATTAAACTTTTCTTTGACTGCATGGAAAAGTTGTAAACTTCCTTGTTGGACTGCGGTCGCAAGATGAGATACAGGTACTAAAGCTTTTTGTTCAAATTTTGCCATTGCAGCATCGATTAATTCAATCTCAAGAGGCGAAAGCAATTCTGATTTTAGCTCTTTTTCTAAGCTCATTATTTGTGCTTCGGGTAACCTATCTAGGTTACTACCCGTAATTTTTCTGAGCAATCGGTCAATTTCTGGTAATATTTTTTTCTGTGGGATTACTTGATTATCGAATGCTTTACGTCGTAAACGCCAATAATCAGCAATTTCGGTAATAATTCTATCTTGTAATCTTTGTTGCTGTTTGAGAGTAAGAATATCAATAATTTTATTATCAGCAGTCACCAATACCAGATGTCGATTTCCTAAATGGGTGGCAATTCCTTGGACTGCGGGTAAAGTCGCTTTAACAATTTCATTTACCTCTTCGGTTTGATGATATTCTATATAATTGGTTGGTGTTTGTTTTGGTTTAATACTCGCTACGGTTTGCCGTGATGGTAAATTTCTCACCATATCTAGCATATGCAAAATTGGTGCATCTGCCGTTGGGGTAGTTGAAACTTCAATACCATCATCGCTTTGATTTATTTGGTTTCGATGATATGGGTTTTGGCTGCTTTGAGCGTTAAGTTGTTTCCCTGCTGAATCGACTGCTTTCTTGACCAGTAGAAACACCGGATACAGAAATGCCTCAACTGACCAACTTGTACTAACCTTAACTTGTCTTATTGTACGCCCAATGCTAGAGCGTACTTGTTGTGACTGTCGATGCAAAAATCTAAAAAGTTTACTTTGGTAACGACCAGGTGAAGCAAAAGGCATAATTTTTAAAAGGGAAAGGGGGAGAAGGGGGGAGAAGAGGGCAGAGGGGGGAGAGGGGGATAAAAGGGGAGTGGAAAAAAGGATATTTATTAAGTTTGGTGTATTGGATTTGATTATTTCGATTAAATCGAAGTTATCTATAAAGAATTAAGTGTTGTAACTTGCTAGACTCCCTAGAAATTAAATAAAGCAGTAAACTGCAATTTGTCATTTGTCAATAGTTGTTTGTCAGTAGTCTTTTGTCAGTAGTTGTTTGTTTTAACCACTGACCACTAACATCTGACCACTGACCACTGACAACTGACCATTAACAACTGACCAATGACGAAAATATAGTATCCCAAATATGACGACTTCTGTATCTGTACCCGATACCAAAAAAATTGTTGATGCAATCGCATTTCTAAGGTCGTTATGTCAAGTTGACATTCGAGATTGGCATTATTCGGAAGCTGATTTACAAGTGAGTGAAGTTTTCGCTACCGATATATCAACTTGGAATCGTGCCCAGTACAACCAGAAGGGTAATATTGCTTGGGATAAAGGACGTAAAGTTTTTTGGTTGGTACAAAAAATTGTGATTCCCGCTTATTTACACCCAAGTTACTCGATATCCGGTTTATCGTTACGTTTGACTTTGGTATGGTGGGCGGATGCAGCCGAGGTGTATGTTAATGGTAAACTTGTTGCGGAAGGTGATTTGTTTGATTTTTCCCCAAGGGTGTTACTCTCGGATGCTGTTAAACCTGGGGATGAATATATTGTAGCTTTACGGTTGGTCAGTCCGGGACATGATAATGGTGCGCTAATGCGATCGCGTCTGGTGTTTGATTCGGGAGATAATCTGGATGCGGGTTTTGTTGCTGATGAGATTGCTGTTATTCAACGATATTTAGAATCATTTGCACCTGAAAAGTTGGAATTATTGACTGCGGTTGTGGATGAGGTATTGAATTATGCAGGTGCTTTAACTAACCAAGGGGTAGATAAAAGGAATAGGGGGGAAGAGAATAAAGAGGTAATTAACCACAGAGACACAGAGGACACAGAGGAAGAAGAGAAAGAGAAGTTTAAGAAATGTCTTTCGACTATATATAGTAATCTTGTTAGAGCTAACTTTTATGGAGGTGGTCGGGGAGATGTAAAATCTACTATATATCTACTCGGACATGCACACCTGGATTTAGCTTGGTTGTGGCAGGTGGAGGAAACCTGGCAAGCTGCACAAAATACTTTTGAATCGGTTTTAAAGTTGCAAGCTGATTTTCCTGACTTAATTTTTTCCCATTCGACTCCCGCTTTATATGCTTGGGTGGAAGAACATCGTCCTGATTTATTCCAAGCTATTCAAGAAAAAGTCAAAGCAGGTAAATGGGAAGTTGTCGGTGGTTTCTGGGTGGAACCTGAATTAAATTTGATTTCGGGTGAGTCGATTGTTCGTCAACTTCTCT
>JANNFJ010000750.1:0-3994 GCA_031379725.1 Calothrix sp. OTE_75_metabat_31 | reverse complement strand
TATCGATAAAATTTGTACTAGTTGCGGCAACTGTACTTGGGTTGGCATAACCCAAACGAAAGGACATTGTTTCGTTTTGGTTAATTAAGGGTGTAGAGGTGGATTTACCTACACTTAAAGCGCCGGGAGCAGATATAATCACGCTCGTCTGTGCAACTTTCCCTGTTTCTATCTGTTCCGGAGTTGTATCTTCCTTTTGAGCAATAACTACTCGGTTGGTTAGGGTTGCTTTGTTGGGTGCGGAGAAATCAACCCTAGCTTTATAGGTTATCTGGGACATTGGTTGTCCAGGAACGACGTTATCAAATTCCCAAACGATTTGAGTTTTCCCATCAGGCTGCACCGTTACACTTTTTGGCTGCGGTCTGGCACTATTTGCCTCATAATTTAGACCTTTAGGGAGGATATCGGTGACAATTACGGGGTCAGCAAAGGCAGCAGGATTGGGTAAAAGTGTTCTTGTACGGGGTTTGAGGGTGTAGTTAACAACTTGGTTGGGCTGTACGTCGGTGACATCTACAGCTTTTTCGATTCTCACCGTCGATGGTACTAAGGTTGCTTCCCAATATCCACCATAGAAAGGTGTACCGTTATTGAAATTAGTTTGCGTACCGCTAGCCCAGTTTGGCAGTACGGTATCAATTGGGTTGGGTAATGCTTTCACGCCAAAATTAGCGTAGCGGGTATGGATATTATCGTTGGGTATTTGGGCAGAAACGTTTTTGAGTTGTACCCGGATTTTAGTAATTGTGGGGTAGGTATTATCGGCAGATTTTGTAAAAGCCGATAGAGGTCGCCAATTACCGCTAGTATTATCGTTGGTACAGGGAATCCATTGTTCAGTAGAACCTGGCGGTTGAATTTGCCATCCTGTCCTCCATCCGTAGCGTGCTGCTGGGTTTAAGATTTCATCACTAAATTCAACAACTGCATCATTATCTACAGTCGAATTACCCCTCATAACTTGGAAAGCTTTACCATTTGGCAACCAACTTGTACTAGCTGCAATTCCTGCTGCTTCGCTCAATACATACTTGCTCGTGTCGAGGCGATCGCACATCGTATATTCATCGATTTGCCGAGGTGTACCATTTGCCATGTCCAGACGGATGGTAAAAATTTGTCCCGGTGCGACGTGACCGTGGTTGACACCCCAAATCATGTCATCTAGGTGAGCGAATGGATACTTGAGGAAATACTTAGCCATACTTCCCTGTTTGGTATAATAAGCACCGTTTTCTGTGGTGTTATTTTTTAGGTCGGGTTCTTTGTTTTGCTGGTTAGAGTCGTACTTGGCATCCGCAGTCAGGGGTGTAAAGGTGTTTTTTGTCCAGACAGTGCCATTGTTGATATTTTTACCAAACGTCTCCTGGTCTTTAGTCGCAACTTCATCCAAAGGTACAAACATTCTTAAGTAGCCGGAGAATACATATTTATCAACAATTGTTTGATTGCCAATATTCTTGGAGGGAACAGTATCGGCACTTGTATTCAGGTTGTTGATGGTAATGGTGACATCCCCACCAACAGTTCCTTGGGAACAACTAATAGTACCGGAATCTTCAACTGAATTTTCCGCAGTTGCACCACCCTGTATACCAATTTTTCCAAAGGGATATTGTCCGATGTTGCCAACACCGTTAGCAGCATCACCGTTAATCCCGCAGGATGCAAACTCTAGCGATAAAGTTGCGGGGTTAGAACCTCGCACGCTAATATCTGGGTCGGATGCGGTCAGGTTTAATTTATCGGTAAAGGTAACGGTATCTACCAGAGGTGTCGTTCCGCTTCCCTTTCCTGGTGGTAGTGCAACACCAACGTGATACAACAAGTAATACCCTTCCTTTCCTCCCGGTCCGTTGGTAGTAAAGGTGGAATTAATTGCTTTTTTCTGCAAATCGAAGATGGGAGCAGCTGAAACTATATCCCCTTCACGACTTTCCGTATTGTCGCTTTTGTAATAGCCTTGACGAGTAATTGTATTAGCTCCATCTGTCGTACTCGTCATTACGACATTCGGCTTGAGTACAGTTCCGTTTGGTGTCGAACCTCTAACCCTAGCTTTGGGAATGACACTAGAGGTACTACCTCCAGTAACTTTCGGTATGATGCATGTCAAAGTTTGCTTGTCTGCGGAAATAGCCGAACCAGATCCACTACATTGGGGAGGAAGTCGTACCCAATCCATGTAGGGTGTATTGTCGAGGGCTTTGGGTAAGGTACTGACAAATTGGACGTTTTCTGCATCGTCATCAAGGACGTTATAGTTGAAGTCGTATTCGATAAAATCTGCCGTACGGACATACTCATTTACTTCGCTAGAGTCGTTACCGGCATTGTTGTTGGCATCGAATGGAGCTACACCTGTTGAACCCTCACCCCCGTCGATCGGATCGCGGATTAGGACATTCATTACAGGGGCAGCGAAGGCTGGTTGGGGAATGCCGAAGTTAAATAAAAAGGATAGGGAGGAGGAGATAAAAAATAAGCTGAGAAAACCTGCTTTGCTACGCCTTCTAAAATTAGGTTGGCTTAATTTTAAAAACCATTGTTTTAGTTGGTAACGACTTTGCTTAATTCTTTTTACAAATAACTTTTTACTCATATTTTCAAATATATTTTTCTATTTAATTAAGACATTTTTTGTCATGGAAGCTTCTTTAGGCAATATTTCATATTTATCGAGCGTTCCTGGGGTTTCTGGGGTCGGTTCGGGAGTTGGTTCAAGTGGTTTGGGTGTTGTGCAATTGGGGATTTCTCCTTTGGGGTTTGCTAGTGCATTCTGGTTTTCTAGAAGTTCGGCATTTTTGCGAACTTGAGCCATTTCTTTAGGGTTGGTTGATGTCACCAAAGCTGAGTCTGCTGCTTCTGAGGTTCCATATTGGGGATGGGTTGCGATCGCGCTAATTATTTCCCCAGGTTGTAAGTTTTCCAAAGTAGCACCAAATTTACCTTTGTCGTCTGCTGTGACGGAAGTGATAACTTGATTTAATTCACCTTGAGAAACTTTATAAATTTGAATTTCCGAACCAGGTTCGGCAGTTCCATCAATGTAAATTTTTCCATTGATGTTTAAAAACTGTTTTGATAGAAATTCGGGTGAATTAATCGCTGCATTTCCTGTATCTAAACGACGATTTTCTGAGGTTCTTTTAGGAGTTTTTCCGTCACCGATTTGAAAGCCTTGGACATCAATATTTCTACCTGTGTTTAAATCAATGCTGAGTCCTTCTAATTGAGCAAAATGGTTATTTTCAATCAGGTTACGAACTGATGCACCGTTATTAAAGGAACCATTAGGGGGAAATGCTGTGACAACTACACCCGAACCAGCTTGGTTGGTGATTTTATTATTAATAACTTTGTGGTCGCTTCCCATTAAGTAAACTGCTGCACGTCGCAATCGTCGTCCGTTGTATCTAATGTCGTTGTCTTTAATTTCTACTGCACCTTCGGGTTTTAATAGAAATACACCACTACCATCATTGCTACAAAGCAAGTTAGCACGAATTTCCGATTTATTTATTTTGCCATCTAAGCGGATGGCATCTGGCATTCCCGCTAAACCGTTACCAATAATGACGTTTTCGAGGATTTGCGTTTCTTCTCCACGAAATCCGGTGATAATTGCGCTGCCGTTGTGGTAGGAAATACGGTTATTTTTAATAATTGTGCCGACTGCATTAAATACCGATACCCCAAATGCGGATGTGGTTTCCGGCATTTTTCCGTCGGGGGTGATACCTAACCAGTTTTTTTCGATAATTACGTTTTTGGGTGGGTTGGTGTGGTTTTTGGTGTCATTGGATGCTATAAAAATATCGGCAGGAGGAAGACTAGTAGTAATTTGATGTTTTGAGGTAAAGCCATATAGGCTTAATCCCCGAATGGTAATGTTGTCTGCAAGTATAGATAATCCGCGAAATACTTGTTTCCCAGGTGCGGGGGTAATTGCCACAATTGGACTGGTGGGTAATGCGGGAACGAAATCTTT
>JANNFJ010000491.1:0-7810 GCA_031379725.1 Calothrix sp. OTE_75_metabat_31 | reverse complement strand
GCTACCTCGTGTCAAAAGTTCTGATTGGACTTCGCTACTTGTCAAAATTTAGCAGAATGTTTAGTAATGAAGAGAGATTTTTATTGTGGGTTAAACCGGATTTCTCACAAACTCTCAAAACAAGACTCTAGACTCAGTTATTCTTCAGATTCAAATACAACACCTTCATACAGCAGTGCGATCGCAATCTCAAATTCAATACTTGATAAAGTGATAATATCTCCAGCAGTGTAGGGATAGTAAAGCCACATTCTGCCCTCCCCTCGACAGTAACGTTCGACGGAGATTGTTTCCGAATTTATCAATAAATATTCTTTTAAAGAAGGCATATTCAGATAATTGGTAAATTTTTCACCCCGATCCTTCGCACTTGTACCGGGGGAGAGAACTTCAGCAATTATTTTCGGGTTTTGAATAAATTTACGCGCATTGATATCTTGAGGGTCACAACTAACGACAACATCAGGATAATAGTAAGGACTTTCAGAACTAACTTGTACCTTCACGTCTGACACATTGACTCGGCAACCCCTGGAACGTAGATGTGGGCGTAAGGCAGTGTAAAAATTGAGCGCAATGTCATTGTGGGGAATTGTACCACCTGTCATAGCAAAAACTTCGCCGTTGAAATATTCGTAGCGAAGGTCTTGATGAGGTTCCCATTCGAGATACTCCTCAATGGTCATTTTTCCTGGTTGTTGGACAATGGCTATCATCGAAAGCTTTTTCCAGTTTACTTTGATTTTAGCGCGATGCCTGACTCATTGTAAACCTTTGTTATGGGTTGCGGTTACAGGCTACGTCAAAAGTATATTTTCTAATTTCTAGATACCAAGTCAACGTACCCATTTTTTCCCATTTATTGAGATAATTGATAATCATCAGCTTTCAAACACAACTAGTAGTCCATGTCATAAGTTTTGATGGGTAGTGCGAGCATCTTGCTCGCTTTAATATAATACGCGAGCAAGATGTAAGCCCTGCGGGCTGGCGCAAGCCTACGCACTACCCATTAGAATTAATGACATGAACTACTAGGTAAATAAACTTTCATCCACTTTAAATAATTGTGCGATCGCTTTAGCTTGAGATTTACTAATTTCACTTTCACCGTTAATTATTTTCAAGACAATTTCTTTAGAACCAATGACTCCAACTAATGCTTCTGTTGACTTATCCTGCGCTTCCATCAAATGTAGTAGCATTGAATGAGGAGTACCTTGGGGTATTGGGTAATGAGTTTCTTCAAATTTATCAATCAGCGTCACTAATAATTCTAAAAGAGTATCCTCTTCCAAAGTTCGATTGGCACGATGCTCTAAATCCTGGGCAATAGCAATAGCTTGCTCGTTTTCTGATTCCGTAGTAATCGTTTTTGGCTGATACCTAGCTAATAATTGACCGTAGGATTCAGGATTAAAAGTACGGGTCATCTTTCCACTTGTCCTTATCGTATTCGCTATGAGTTAAAACGTATTTAATGTAAATTCTCTGACTTGAGTAACAATATCAACAATTAGGCGGTAGTGATTCCCTTTAATATTAAATACAGTAAAGTTGCCAACAGCTTCTGCTTTTGGGTAAACTGTCTGAACATCAACAAGGTTTTTCCATTCAGCTTTGGTTGCGACCCTATACCAATCATAAAGCCGATCGCTAACGTCTGCTGCCCCCAATGCTTGATAAATTGATTCATAGGTAGGGAATCAAATTAAAGTCCGACGTGCTTGTAACCAAGTTCTCCAAGGTGTTAAATCTTAAATTTGTTCTCCCATTTGCGAACGGAGTGTTTTCACACAAGCCCGGATTAAGACTTTATCAACATCCTCAAAACTAGCAGCTTCACATAATATATCTGGTTCTAAATCCTCAATTTTATTAAAGATATTTAATTCATCACCAATGGTATTGCTTAACTCCTTCCATACAGTTGAATCTTGTTGGTCGCGTATCCATTGGTCAATAAAAGCATAAGCCCGTTGTCCGGGGGTAATTAGGTAATTTTCTACATACTTATTGAATTGAGCAGAACCATTACCACGCAGTGATTTATCAAAATGGGTAATAAGTAAATGGATAAATAATTTATTTAAACTAGGATTTTTATTCGGAAAATGCGTATGTTCTTCAACTATTTCCCAAAACGCATCTGCGGAAACATAGCGTTCAATATCCGACCAAATTTCATTATCAGATTCCAGCAAACCTGCCATTAAAACCCGACGAATCAGTAAACCTGCATCGGGTACTTTTAAACCAGTAACAACCGACAGCATGAGGAAGCAAAGACATCATGATTTTTTAAACTTACTATAACTTTACTTTAGCCGATCTACGAACTGATGCAGACCTGAATTCGGCGTAAGAGTAATCCAAGAAATAAATGATCCGTAGGATAGGCGTCTCGCCTGTCTGTGTGTTTGTAAGACAGGCGAGACGCCTATCTTACGAGACTTTTTCTTGGATATTTTTTTTATTAGAATACTCTAAGTACGAAAGTTTGATTAGCAGCAAGGGAAACTACTATGCGATCGCGCCAACCAAGATAGATGATTGGCAGCACTTAAAGCTTAAAATTGAGAAGGTGCAATCCTCAACTCAAACTCTCCATGCGTCGAGATTCAATTTTCTATAAACTATTTCAACAATCGCCAACTTTACTATTTGAACTATTGACAAATCCACCAGATAATGCACATGAATATAGATTTGATTCGGTAGCAGTTAAAGAACCAAAATTTGAAATCGATGGCGTATTTCTCCCACCGGAAAGTCAAAATACTGGTGTTGTATATTTTTGTGAGGTACAGTTTCAAAAAGATGAACAGCTTTATGAAAGGGTGTTTGCCGAATCTTCATTATATTTTTATCGTAATAGTACCAGGTTTAGTGATTGGCAAGCGGTAATAATTTATCCATCCCGTAGTATTGAACAAAGCAAGATTTATCCTCATCGCTCATTTCTTAATGGAGATCAAGTAAATCGCATATATTTGGATGAATTGGGTGATATTCGCTCTCTACCCCTGTGGGTAGCGTTAATGGTGTTGACAACAATAGATGATGAACAAGCAACCGAAGAAGCTAGGTACTTGCTTGCAAGAAGTCAACAGGAAGCCCCTCAGCCAGAAAATAGCGCCATAATAGAGTTATTAACGACAATAATGGTGTACAAATTTGAAAATAAGAGCCAACGGGAGGTAGAACAAATGTTAGGAATTACACTCAGAGAAACACGGGTTTATCGAGAAATCAAGGAAGAAGGACGAGAAGAAGGACGGGAAGAAGGAGAAAAATCCCTTGTTCTGCGTCAACTACCTAGACGGGTGGGGGAATTACCGCAAGTGGTGCGTCAACAGGTTGAATCTCTCTCGTTGGAACAGTTGGAAAATCTGGGGGAAGCATTGCTTGATTTTACCAGTATGTCTGATTTGGATACTTGGTTTAAGAGTATTCCAAAAAATAAATGATCCAATCCCTCATAACCATTGACTACGATAAGTATTGAGATGCTACCCTGCAAGAACGCGTATCGCTAAGGCGAAGCTACGCTAACGCGGAGCGAGTCCTTTTAGGACTCAGCGCGAACCTACGTCAGCATGACAGTTTGGACACTTTTTTACTTGGAATGCTTTTCTCCGATTTCTTGATTAGCAAGCAAATAGGACAAAATCTTTAAAAAGTGCGACTTACCCGAACCAAAAAATCCCGACATCCAAATTCCCATTTTATCGGTTGGATTATGCAAAGCTTCCGTATAACGTCCAAAAAAAGTCCGGAAATGCTTGTCCAATTCTTTGGTAACTACATACTCTTCCAACTCTTGACGAAGGTTATCCTTATCCTGTTGTCCGACTTTAATTACACCATTGATATTACGGTAAATATCTTTTTGGAAGAGTTCAGAAATTTTCATAATAATTATTCAATAATTTATTTCAAAAATAGTATCTATATATATTTTAACAACCAAAAAAAACTCGTAGGATAGGTGTCTCGCCTGTCATTATATTTGTAAGACAGGCGAGACGCCTATCTTACGGGGTAATAGCGGGAAAGCTCGATAATAGTTATCGTCCTTAAAGGTATTGAATAACCGTAGTTCGTTGCCGTCGTATGAGCCAGGAAAAAACATCACCAAGGGTATTTTGTCAAGTACCGGGTGTAAATTATTGAGAATACTGTGCGATCGCAAGATTGGATAACTGCACCAACCCCAGTTATCAAAATCAACTGCTCGTTACCTTGGAGCTTGCGGTTAATATAAGCAATAATCTGGTCGGGTCGAATCAGGGGTGTTATGGTTTTGGCTAAAGTAGCACTTCCCTTCGTCGCTTCCAGGTCGAAAGCTCTTTGCAATACCTTCCTCTGCTCCAAAATATCGAGGATAGATTTATACAAATTTATCTCCACCACTATTAACTCATTAGGTGGACTCGTGATCTGGGAAATTAGCTTATCAACACGCTGCTGCACCAAAGGTTCGTATTCGGGGTCATAATCGAAAATATAAAACCCGATTTCATTACCGATACCACGGTTACTATGCAAACGCGGGTCTTGTAATTTAGGTAGTATTGCATCTAGACGTTGATGGATGGTCAATTGGGGCATATACAAATAATAATAGGACAGGCGGGACGCCTATCCTACGGACGATTAATATTTTGTTCGTGACTAATGTATGGGATTTGTCTCCAACAGTTCAGCGATCGCTTGCCGTTCCACTGGAGTTTGTGTAGGAGGGTCTTGACGTGCGTCGGTAATCAGCCAATCTAAAGCCGCTTCTTGTACGTCAATAGTTGCACCAGTTTTATCGACGCAATAGCGCCCAAACACTAGCTTATCAACCAAGCGCACGCCGGGACCCAGACGCGACCATTCAAAGATGACGCTATTTTCCACCGTCGCACCGCTGCAAATACAACAATTTGGGCCAATCATCGCCGGACCGACGATTTTTGCTCCATCTTCAATCTTGGTCATCCCACCAATGTAAACAGGGCCAGTAATATCAACCTTATCCCAATTTACCGCTACATTTAACCCAGTATAAATACCAGGAGCAACTTCATGACCAGGGATTTGGACATTCTTGATTTCTCCTAGCAATACACCGCGAATGGCTCGCCAGTAATCGGGTACTTTACCAATATCAACCCATTCAAAGTCCATAGGTTTAGCATAGAACGGCGCATCTATTTCCACCAATTTGGGGAATAACTCACCGCCGATATCATACTCAACACCCGATGGAATATAGTTTAAAATCTCTGGTTCAAAAATATAAATACCAGTGTTGATATTAGTACTCAGAGCATCTTCAACGGACGGCTTTTCCTGAAACGCTTTTATACGACCATCATCGTCAGTTACAACCACACCATAACTCGAAACCTCCTCACGGGGAACAGTTTTCGTAATGATAGTGGCAATTGCACCTTTTGAGCGATGCCATTTGACTGCCTCCGTCAAATCCAAATCAATCAATGCGTCACCGCATAAAACTACAAAAGTATCGTCAAAGAAAGGTGAAAAATCTTGGATGCGTTTCATCCCTCCAGCCGACCCAACCGCTTCACCCACTAAAGAACCGTCTACGATTTTACCTTCAAACGAATAAGCAATTTGCACGCCAAACCGTTGACCATCGCGGAAATAGCTTTCGATTTCCTCAGCCAAATGGCTAACGTTGACCATAATTTGGTCAAACCCATGCTGACGTAATAATTCCAGCAAAAACTCCATCACTGGCTTTTGCAGAATGGGAATCATTGGTTTGGGAGTAGTATAGGTAATGGGACGCACACGTGTACCCTTACCTGCCGCCAAAATCATTGCCTTCATATATATTTATTCCTTAGCCAGAAGCCAGTTACTTTCATGTTGGTGATACTTAATCATCGGTTCATTTATACTGTAAGTCATCCATAAAAGCACGGATAACAGTATTCTTGCCTACATGGTGTAACCATAAACATGATTATGACAACAACTAAAATAGGTCATCCTTCCAATTTACTCAGATTTTGGCGACTGCTGTGATAAAAGTCTAGAAATATAATTTAGAATCCGTAGGATAGGCGGGACACCTATCTTTGTATATTTATATGACAGGCGGGACACCTGTCTTTGTATATTTATATGACAGGCGGGACACCTATCCTACAGGATTCCGATGAAGGGTATTTTTTCAATTGGAATACTCTTACCAGGTTGAAATTAGTTTTCTGTGAATGATAATAAACCCAATTAATCATCAATTTACCGACATATCAGCAGCCTTACTAGTATTTGCCGGTGTTAGTAAGCGAATTTTAATTTCCTGGTAAAATTCTTCTTGATATAACTCAACCTTTGATTGAGCAGACAGAAGCAATAAGGCCCAAAATATCCCGACTCTTTGACTATTGGGTGATTCGTGGTGTCCTGATAGCACTTGACTGGGCTTTTTTGTGTCTTGCCATAACTCAACAAGTTTCTCCAAATCGATCCATTCTTGCTCTAATAACAGTTCACTTGCCGAACGGTACAAAAGCTGTTCGAGTTCGCTGGCAACTTCAGTCAAATTTTCTTGGTGTGCCAAATCCAAAGCTTGTCGCATCGTCCGCACGTTGTTAGTCGAAGTCCGGGTGCGAGGTGCTTTATCAACCTCCTTGCGCTGAACTTTCTGCAACTGGTCAGCCATGATTCGCAGTTGCTCGATTAACTCAGGTAGCGTGACGCGGCGTTTTGGTGGAGGCATTGCTGACGAACGACGACGTAATGCTCGTTCAAGTTGCAGGCGAGGTGTTGGGTACAACACACCGTCTTCACCTTCTGGCAACTCATCGAGTAAAGCTTCCTCGTCAACCGAAGCTTGCATTTGCATCAAAGTATTTGCCTTAAACAAAACCAGCATTGATGCCGAGAGGAAAGCCTGCCCGGATTGCGACAAGTCGGTTTCATAGCCTCTGGTGGTCGTTTCTGGAGCCATTAGTTCCAGAAAACGGTCAATCACTTCAATCACCTGAACGTCCCAAGGGTCGATTTCCCCTTGTTCTGCCTGATAAATGAGTTGCGTAATTGTTTCTAATAGCTCCGAAGCAT
The DNA here is from genome assembly GCA_031379725.1 of Calothrix sp. OTE_75_metabat_31. Classification (GTDB taxonomy): domain Bacteria; phylum Cyanobacteriota; class Cyanobacteriia; order Cyanobacteriales; family Nostocaceae; genus JANNFJ01. The sequence goes on along the minus strand of JANNFJ010000491.1, from coordinate 721 downwards.
CCATCAAAAGAGTGTGGGGGTGTGGGGGTGTAGGGGTGGTACAAATATTACAGGTTTACAGGCAAATAGTATAAGAAACGCTTGAATCATTCAAGTATTGGTAAATATTGTTATAGCAGTTCCCAAGCAGTAGGGGCGCCAGGCCTTGCGCCCCTACATACGTGTAAAATTGCCATACCTCATCAGACTGGGAAATGCTATGTACAGTTATACAAGTAAAAAAAATACTTAATTTTAAAGTGAAAGTACTAAGTTTAAATTTAAATATCATAATGAATCATTGCTGACTTTGCTGGCTTTGAGTGCGTCATAAGTACCTTTAATCGTGCCAGCAATAGGGATTGCCACTAAAGTCCCAAACAGCCCAGCAATCTCAAAACCCATCAAAATTGCCACAAAAATCCAGATTGGATTCAACCCGATAAATTCACCAAGTAGTTTAGGCGCAAGTAGATTATCTTTAATTTGCTGTACAATCATTGCCACACAAGCAACTTGAACAGCCAACCACCAACTTTGTAATAATACTAGCAGCGTTACCAAGCCAATTCCCAGCGTAGCCCCAATAAAGGGAACTAATTGAGAAATACCGATTATAATCGCAAACAACAAAGCGAAGGGCATTCTCAAAGCTAGAAAAATTGGAGTCAAACTTGCTGTCATAAACAGCGATAGTAAAAGTTGACTAAGAAAAAAGTAATGAAAATTGAGCCGTAGCGAT
>JANNFJ010000490.1:0-8931 GCA_031379725.1 Calothrix sp. OTE_75_metabat_31 | reverse complement strand
CGCGTCCTTGGTTCCGGAGGATTTAGCGAAACTTACATCGCCGAAGATACTCGATTACCTGACAATCCGCTTTGCGTCGTCAAACAGCTTCAGCCAGCTAATAATAAATCAGAGCAATTACAAGTTGCCCGACGACTATTTGCTTCCGAAGCCCAAACATTGCAAAAATTGGGAAGCTATGACCAAATCCCTCAGCTTTTAGCTTATTTTGAAGAGGAAGAAGAATTTTATTTAGTCCAACAGTATATCATAGGTGATGCATTAAGTCAAGAGTTACCATCGGGTAAACCCATCAATCAAACTGATGTAGTCAACATTTTGCGCGATTTATTGCAAACCTTAACGTTTGTCCATGCAAACGGTGTAATTCACCGCGATATTAAACCTAGTAATGTGATGCGAAGAGAACGCGATCGCAAACTTGTGCTAATTGACTTTGGTGCAGTTAAACAAGTTTCGGCCGATCTAGTTGAGAACCCAGAACAATCAGCTTTCACGATCGGAATTGGTACTAAAGGTTATGCGCCCAAAGAACAGTGCTTTGGACGACCTCAATACAGCAGCGATATTTATGCAGTTGGGATGATTGGCATTAAAGCTTTAACAGGTATCCCCCCTCACGAACTTAAACAAGATGCAGATGGGGAAGTAATATGGATGCACCAAGCCGAAGTCAGCTTGGGTTTTGCCAATATTCTCAATAAAATGGTGCGTGAAGATTACCAAGAGCGTTATCAATCGGCATCTGAGGTACTTCAGGCATTAAATCAATTAATTATTTCCCAAAATATTAAATATTCTTCAAACCAAGATTCATTACTCGATACTGTATCTTTGGAGGATTCTGACGCATCCACTGCCCCTTGGGATGGTACATCAGATGAAGATACATATAAATAACTACGAAAAGAAGCTGACTTTATTAATAAATATTAATTTTTGTCCTACGTAGGGGCACGATATATCGTGCCCCTACAGTCGATGGGATAACGAAAAATCTTTGTGTGAAAGATAATACGCCTGAATCGTCAGCGGTATCTATTAAAAAACCAGGGTTTTGACCTTCGCTAAAGGTCAAAATTAATTTAGTTAACTATTGAATTAAGTAGGTGTCCTATTTTCAGGGGGTGGTAAGGTCTCCGACGGTGGCTTTGTTTCAGGTGGTTTTATTTCAGGTGGTTTTATTTCAGGCGGCTTTGTTTCAGGTGGTTTTATTTCAGGTGGCTTGATTTCAGGTGGTTTTATTTCAGGTGGTTTTATTTCAGGTGGCTTGATTTCAGGTGGTTTTATTTCAGGTGGCTTTATTTCAGGTGGCTTTATTTCAGGTGGCTTAGGGTCAGGAGGAGTTTGTCCTATAGGCTTAGTTTCAGGTGGCTTAGGGTCAGGAGGAGTTTGCCCTATAGGCTTAGTTTCAGGTGGCTTAGGGTCAGGAGGAGTTTGCCCTATAGGCTTAGTTTCAGGTGGCTTGGGTTCAATTACAGGAACATTTGAATTGTTAGTGCTTTCATTTTCAGAATTTGAAAAATTTTGGTCTGGAACACGGCGATCGCGTGGATTAATTTTTGATTGAACTTGTGAGGTTTGAGACAAGGCTTCGACTTGGTTCTCCACTCGAACAGTTTCTGTATCGGTCTTCGGTTCTTCGGGAAGTGGAGATATCTTTAAAAACGATGGGTTTTGAATCGCACCCTGACCTTCGACTCGTGGTTGCTTTGCTAGCGCTTCCGAAGTTTCAGCACGAACACTATCGAGTGCGGGATTTTTGTCTACACTTGTAGATTGTCGGGTTAAATCTAGCCCTCGGACTATCTGGCTGGTTTCATAAAAATTTCGCAGGTCAAAATTATACAGTTTTTCAAACTTACCCTTAACAACAACCATCATCTGCCCTGCTTGCAGTACTTGGCTGTTTGCAGCATCTTTATCAGTTACTTCAATACCGCTATTTGTAAGTGCCCCAACAACAGTAGTGTCAGTTGCCTGGTCGTAGCGTACAAATAGTGCCGAACCGCGAATTGCAGCGGCTGCACTTGGGGTTCTAATGTTTGTTCGTCCCCTTCCGGGAGGAATAAGTAAAAGTACTGTCCCGTTATTAAGCGTGAAATTTCGGGTTTTCGGCGAAAACTGAAATACAGCCTGTTCTCCAACTCGTGCCAAAGAACCATCGTTAAAACGCACGTCCGCAAGCGAAGACCGTCCTGTAGATAAACCGTCCCCAGGAACAAGTGGATCTAATAACCTAGCCCTGCGCTTAGGCTTGCTTTGGGGCATAAGTTGCACCAAATTGCGGAGTCCCTGAACCTCTCCCTTGGTTAAAGGAGTTAAGGCATTTACTCGGTCAGATACAGGTAGTATTGCGACTCCTGACAAACTAATCGCCAAAAGTGGAAACAATTTACGAAACATAACTGGCAGTTCGGAAAGTGTATTCATGCATTTATTTAGGTCAACTAGGTTTGAGATCAAAATCGCTCAACCCGTTATTTGTTACAACAAGTTCTATTTACGTAATTTCGCTGAAAATTTATGAAAGCTTCAAATTATAAAATACTCTACTGTAGTATTACATAATCTATTCAAATAATTATCTGAAAAATAAATATGTAAATTACATAACCTTCACATCGACACCAAGTAAATACTTGGTAACAAAAATTACTTTTTATTAAGTATTTTGAAAGCACCAATCCGAATTGGAACTTCCCAACAAACCCGTAGGTCTAGACTTTGTAAACAACGACCGAAGATGCGATCTGATAAAAACTGGAAACTTTTCTTATTTTGGGCTTGGTTAACCTACAGTACTGCAAGCTCTTACTGCGTTAGTAATTGCGTTAGTTTGAATGCAGCATGGGCTACGAAATCGAGCGAGCCGAGAAATAAAGTATACACATCGTCAAAGATATCACCTTTTAATGTAAACTGGGTAACATATCGACCTTCATTAGAGACTGAGCCGGAGGTAGATAAGTTCCCAAAATCGCAAAATCCAAAGTTACCTGAAGATTATTTCTCTCTAACCAACGAAAAAGGAGTGAAAGTATCTACAGTTAGTTTACAGGTAAATCCGAGTCAGTCCAATCACTCAGACTCTCAATCCGTAAGGAATTCAGCATTAACACCACGGGTTCTTCAAGACGGGTTAAATCGTACAGACAAAAAATTACTAACAGCTTTACCAACAGTTGCTACTACTGAACCAAAAGCTCCACCCCCTGGGAATAATAATCTTCAAAAAACAGATGAACCCCCGCAGCTGGAAGGACAACCGAATGAGTTTCCTTCTCCTTCTCCTGTGCAAATTGAGCAGCGTTTAAAAGACCCACAGACTGATTATGCAGGTCGTCTCGAACGACTGTTGCAAAAATTGGAAGCAAATAAACCTAATGATAATTCGATTAATACGGAAATCGGGATAACTGCCATTCCAGTTAATAGGGAAATAGACATAATTGCTAGACCAGTAGACCCACCTCAAGAGCCTCCAAAAACCCCTGTGGTATCGAAACCAGTACCAGCCGCATCCAAACCTGTGGGTTATTTGCTCGGACGTGTTAGTTATTTCCACACTAATAATTTATTTTCGTCTGATGTCGATCCCATCCAAGACGGCTTAATTTTTTCGGGAATCACCCTAGCAAGTGCCCCGATTGCATTGGGACCAAAAACATACTTAAGTGGTTCGATTGACGGAAGTATTATCCGTTATATCAACCAGTCAGAATTTAATTACAATCAATTTCGTCTTAATGCTGATTTGTATCACCAATTAACTCAGCGAATGTACGGAGAAGTTGGTTGGAGCAACCAGCAGTTATTTTATGCGAAAAATAGCGATCGCTACGGATTTGCATCCGGGGATCGCTTTCTCAACGAAAATTCGTTTCACCTATCGCTAGGACGTAGAGACCCCCTGACACCAAAGTTGATGCTCGATAGTTACTATGAAGTTCGCGTTAACTTACCTGAAGCACCCCAAAAACGCAATCGTATCAACAACTCGTTATGGGTTTCGCTCTCGTACTACTTACAGCGATCCCTAAATGTGGGTCTAAATTACCAGCTTTATTTATCCAATTTTACCGAACGCGATCGCCAAGACCTTTACCATAGATTATTTAGTCACTTAAATTACAAAGTCTCCGATCTTGGCAGCCTCAGTTTTCAAGGTGGCGTTACTGTTGGTGATTCTACTGATAGTACTATTAACTTTGATGGCTGGTTTTTTAGCCTTAATTACAGTTGGGAGTTGGGCAGATTTTGAGATTTTTTATTTGTTGTTTGTCATTTGCGATCGGCTGTGAGTTAAAAGCTGATGACAAATAACGAGTAATTAATTGTAGGAAGCGGGTACAAGTTGTGGGATAAACTGTCATTCTGACCGTAGGGTTCGCGCTTCGCGTTCCCGCAGGGTAGAATCCCATGTTACGAACGTAGTCGAGAAAAGCTTCGATGCTCTCGACTACGATAAGTATTGAGATGCTACCCTACAAGAACGCGAAGCGCGAACCTACGTCAGCATGACAGGTTGGGTACATTGATGACTTGGTTTATATTAATAACTAATCCAATCACTCCAACTACCTGCATATAGCTTGGCATTACCGATCCCAGCTAATTCTAAAGACAGTAAATTAACACAAGCTGTTACACCCGAACCGCAATAAACTAAAATTTCATCTTTATTTGCGATATCTTGCCAACGCTGCTGAATATCGTTAATACCAATTAAATAACCATCGGCTTTGGTTGCATCTTGCCAAGGGTAATTTACTGCGCCGGGAATATGTCCAGCGATTTTATCGATTGGTTCGCTGATACCAAGATAGCGATCGCGTTCCCGTGAATCAACTAAAACAGCGCCTGGTGAATCTTGACGATTTTTGATATCGGTTATATTTGCAAGTAAGTCCTCCCGTGCTTGGGGAATAAAACTACCATTTCGCGCTGCGGGAAAAACATCGTCCTGGGGATAGTTATTTCGTTTCCACCCAGCGAAACCCCCATCTAATACAGCAACTCGGTCGTGTCCTAAGTAGCGCAACAACCACCACAAGCGTGCTGCAAATGCTAACCGCGAATCGTCATAAGCTACAACTAAAGTTTGCGAATTGACACCAATCGATGATAACTTCTTCGCAAATTCAGTTACATCAGGTAAAGGATGTCTTCCTCCATGTTCGCTAACAAGACTCGATAAGTCCAAATTTAAATCGAGATAGTATGCCCCAGGTATATGACTAGTTTGATATTGTTGTTTTCCTAGCTGTGGATCGGCAAGTGAAAATCGACAATCGACGATGACCACTTGGACTTCATTAAGATGTTCTACTAGCCATTGGGCGGAAACTACAAAAGAATTATTTGTCATTAGTTATTGGTGATAAGTTGGCAGTTAGAGTATTCCAATTAAAAAAATATCCTTTTTCGATATCGTAGGATAGGTGTCTCGCCTGTCCGAAACATATCTAGACAGGCGGGACGCTTAACAAGACGGGTGAGTTTATTTCTTGGATTACTCTTGGGGTCAGTCTAATTTATTAAATAATGTATCTATGTGCTTACACATAAACAGATTACTTGTTACTTATTCGTGTTCTGCATCATTAGATAAAGTTCCCACTGGCAAAAACGCAGGCTAGCGATAAATCCCACACTAAGGTATAATTACATACAATCATCTAGACAACTTAAAGGGTTCTATTGTCACAAATAATTGCGGAGATTAAAAATAAAATGATTATAATTGCAAACAACTTTATTATATTTTCATAATTTTTAAGAAAAATTTATGGAAAAATACGCAAATTGCCGAACAAAAAATCAAAACTTTGTACATCAGCCCCTTAAAGGATCTAAATTTGACTAATGGAGCATTTTATTTTTACTGCGATGTTAATAAATCTCCGTAAAAAACCTGATTTAACATTTACAGTAATTGACCATACTGGAATTGTAAGCAGAGAATTTTGGCAGCAATGTTCTCCACTTTTGCCAAGCTGAAGATCAAAAACACAAATTAGGTATTACTACAACCAAGTGAGCATGTTATGCATAAAGCTTGAGAAATGTAGACTGAAAATCCAGTCAAGTAATTCTAATTGATGATTAAAAAGTCAAATTGTAAATTATTCTAAAAATTGGAGCGCCTTTGTGGTTTGGAAATCCAATTATACAGGCTCTACCGAACTTATTGTGGATGGGTCAAGCCCCTCAAACAAAACAAGTAGTATCGGTTCAAATAATGGTGTAGGATTGCAAACAGCCCAAGCCCATTCATTGGGCTTATCCCAACAAGACGTAATGCTTGAAGATACTGAAGCTATGCTTTCTTGGATGAACAATAGTGACAACTACGGTTACGATTCATTAACTTCAAGAAAGCAACAAGCCGAAGGGTCAAACGTGAATGTTTTTGATACGGATACACCAAAAATTTTAGTCGTCGATGACCATGCTGCAAGTCGAATGACATCTGTAGCACTACTCGCAATGGAAGGTTATGAGGTGATTGAAGCAGATAGTGGCACTGCCGCGATCGCACTAATAGCCCATACGCAACCGGACTTGATTTTGCTCGATGTAATGATGCCAGAGATGGATGGGTTTGAAGTTTGCCAGCGAATCAAGCATTCAGACCAAACGCGGCTAATTCCGGTAATTTTTATCACAGCATTAAACGATCGGCGATCGCGCATTCGCGGTATCGAGGTGGGGGCAGATGATTTCTTATCGAAACCATTTGACCGTCTAGAACTAGCAGCACGTGTCAAGTCATTGGTACGGCAAAAGCGACTCAATGAAGACCTCGACCACGCCGAACAGGTGTTATTTTCAATTGCACGGGCGATTGAAAGCCGTGACCCCAATACTGGCGACCATTGCGAACGTTTAATCAAGCTAGGAAAAGAATTTGGCGAATATTTACACCTTTCGCGCAACCAAATTCGAGATTTGATGTGGGGAGGCTACCTGCATGATATCGGCAAAGTCGGTATTCCCGATGCGGTACTCCTAAAACAAGGGAAATTAACCCCTGATGAATGGGAAATAATGCGGCAGCATGTCTCAATTGGCGAACTAATTTGTCAGCCATTACGCAGCACGCGGGGTGTAATTCCGATTATCCGCCATCACCACGAAAAATGGGATGGTTCGGGTTACCCCGATGGTTTGAAGGGCGAAGATATACCTTTGTTAGCACAAGTTTTTCAAATGATTGATATTTTTGATGCCTTAACAAGCGAACGTCCTTACAAGAGGTCTTATACTCTCGAAGAAGCACTGGCGATTATGTCGGAAGAAACCCACAAAGGTTGGCGTAACCCAAAAATGATGCAACAATTTGCAGAGTTTGTTCGCACGCGCCACAAACGACAATTGTAAGCAATTGGCATTTCAGTTGTCATAGTTAGCTGGTATTATTTGCCTGAACTCGGAATACTGACCGAGTAAAAACGCAATTCACACACAGTAACAACGCTAATTATGGTAGTCGTAGCAATTCTGGCAGCGGGACGCGGCACGAGAATGAAATCAAGCCTACCCAAGGTTTTACATACATTGGGCGGGCGATCGCTTGTCGAGAGGGTTCTTGATAGCGTCGAACCCCTTTCTCCCTCACGAAGGCTAATAATAGTCGGATACCAGGCACAAGAAGTGTTAGCAGCCATGCAAGCACCCAATATCGAGTTTGTCGAACAAACCGTACAGTTGGGAACCGGTCATGCTATCGTGCAATTACTACCGCATCTAGAAGGCTACAAGGGCGATTTATTGGTGTTGAACGGTGACGTACCTTTATTGCGTCCCCAAACCCTCTCAAGTCTCCTGCAAACCCATCAAGAAAACCAAAACGCTGCCACAATCCTCACTGCACATCTAGCTGTTCCCAAAGGATACGGGCGCGTTTTTTGTAATGGTGAAAATGTTGTGCAGCAAATTGTCGAAGATAAGGATTGCACGGCTACCCAAAAACAAAATTGTCGTGTCAATGCCGGAATTTACTGTTTCCGCTGGCCGGATCTAGAAAAGGTACTACCCTATTTAGAAGCAAATAACGCTCAAAAAGAATATTACCTAACCGATGCTGTGACGCAAGTTAGCCCTGTAATGGCAGTGGATGTTGAGGATTTTCAGGAAATTTTGGGTATCAATGACCGTATGCAGCTAGCTGGTGCTTACGAGATTTTACAGCAACGACTTAAGGAAAAATGGATGTCCCAGGGCGTGACAATTATCGACCCCAACAGCGTCACCATTGATGAGACAGTAGAGTTACAGCCTGACGTGATTATTGAACCCCAAACTCACTTACGGGGGAATACGCTAATTAAAACAGGTAGCCGCATCGGACCGGGCAGCTTGATTGAAAATAGTCAAATTGGCGAAAATGTCAAAGTACTATTTTCGGTAATTACTGATAGTGTCGTGGAGGCTGGTGTCCGAATTGGTCCCTATGCCCATTTACGCGGTAATGCTCAAGTTGGTGAGGGATGCCGCATTGGTAATTTTGTCGAATTGAAAAATACAAAATTGGGCAGCAAAACCAATGTTGCCCATTTATCATATTTGGGTGATGCCACAACTGGAACCAAGGTAAATATTGGTGCGGGAACGGTTACAGCAAATTATGACGGCGTAAATAAACATCCCACTAAAATAGGCGATCGCACTGGCACTGGTTCTAATACTGTCTTAGTCGCACCTGTTACCCTGGGTGATGATGTTTACATCGCAGCCGGTTCGACAATTACCGAAGATGTTCCCAACGATTGTCTAGCAGTTGCCCGCGAACGACAAATCGTTAAACCAGGTTGGGTATCGAAGAAGAGAGAGAGTAGGGAGTAGAAAGAGGGGAGACAGGGGAGACAGGGGGCAATAAATTTTTCCTTGTCCCTCTAGTCCTCCTTGTCCTCCTTGTCCTCCTTG
>JANNFJ010000668.1:0-4821 GCA_031379725.1 Calothrix sp. OTE_75_metabat_31 | reverse complement strand
CGTTGGGACATGAATTATCGTGTCCCAATTTAATTTTAAGGATACTCGTAGCATAAGCGAGACGCTTATGCAGTCAATAAAATATTCAATTGTCATGATTTAGGTCTTAGGCTTTTCTTGCGGCTTCTATTTCCATCAATTTTTTAACTCGTATCTCATCCAATCGTGTATCTGTTAAGTTTTTGTAACTTTCTTATGTTATTGCCTTGGTTTCGTAATAAGATTATAGTACAAAAAAACTACTTGCTCAAACAAATTTTTAATGTTGAGCGTAATAATTTTTATTTTGTTCATTGATTTTGTATCCACCAATACTTAATCTGTACTAAGAGTAGAGAGCGATGTTAGACATACTCATCAAATACTTTGTCTACGCGACAAAAGGGTATATTACAAAAATACAGCTAATCAAATTTTTGTATTTGGCTGACCTTTATGCTGTCAAATGGACTGGAAAGCAACTTACTGAGCTAAATTGGTATTATTATTATTTTGGTCCTTGGCACGATGATATAGATGCTGCTTTGGATAAAATGAATGGCAAAGAAATTAGTATAGAAACTGAAGGCAGTACAACGCTGATTAAACTTGGTACAGAAGCAAAAAATATCGACGATTTGCAACTACCTGTTAGCCTGAAATTAATGCTTGATAATATTAGAAGAGAATGGGCTGGGTCAGGACAAGATAAAATGAAGCAGTTATTAGATTATGTGTATACAACTGCTCCAATGCTTGCTGTTAAGAAAAAACATAAACCAGAAGAAAAAGTTCGACTTAACCTACAAGCTGAAAGAGAAAAATTAATAAGTGAATTAGATTAGGATTATCAAGTGGCTGGACAAAAACCTAGACACTCTTTGGATATATTTTATAAATCCTTATCGAGTATCCCTTCGTTGTAAACTCGGTCATTTTTACATTTACAATTTGGATGAACCGGGTGAAATTTCCTGTAAAACTACTTCTTGCACGCAATTAATTAATTCTAGTAGGGTGTTTCGGGGGGAACACCCTTATATTATTTGGACATCCGATAAATTTCCAGATGATTTCAACTATATAAATACTTTGACTGTAATTCCTTTAACTTCAAGTACACGAGAAAGGGATAAAGGTTTACCGACAGCTTACCCAGTTAATGCAACCGTTAAAAATGGACTTGATAAACAGTCTTTTGCTTTGGTTCATCAGATTTGCACTGTTGATGCGAACTGTTTTAAAGATGCAAAGGGAGATTGGTTAAATAGAATTGGACAAATAGATAAATCTGATAAGGAAGCTGTGGAAGAACGTTTAAAATATTTTTTAAACATCCAAGAAAATCCTAGCGATGACTGGTTTGTGAAAAACGCATCTCCAGAACTTTTAAAGAAAGTATTTGACAATTTACCTGAAGATATAAAAAATTTGACCTTGGAAAAATTAATAGACAATCTCGATGATAAATAATGGTAGTAACACTATATTTCCGAGAATAAAACGTCTTCGTAAACCTGCCTAAGAGAACAGGAAAAGTTGATACTGGTTAACTCTAAATATTGATTTTCTCTATAGCTGTAAAGTTCCCATCTGCCTTCAGTATTGCGCCGAAAACAATCAACTCGCTGGCGAGTTTGGCTGATTAAGACATATTCTTGCAATGTTTCTAATTCTTGATAGTCACTAAATTTATCACCCCTGTCAAAAGCTTCGGTGGAGGGAGATAAAACTTCTATAATTAAGCTGGGATAGCGTTTGAAATATTCAAATTTTTTATCTCGTTCGTCGCATGTCACCATGATATCAGGGTAGTAAAAAATATTTAGTGTTTCAATCCGGGCTTTCATATCAGCAACGTAAACACGACACCCCATTCCTCTAATATGATTTCTTAGCAAGGTTACCAAGTTAGCCGTAATTGTTACATGAGCATCACTTGCACCTGACATTGCATAAATCTGTCCTTGGATATATTGATGTTTAATCGGGCTAGATTTTTCGGTTTCTAAGTATTCTTCTGGAGAAAGATAGGGATAAGATTGACTAAGAGCCATTGGATAACTCCAGTTTTTACCGTGCAATTGTACTAACTATAGTCAAAAGCGAACATAGTTAGCGATATAAAGAGCGGGTGGCGAGAATCGAACTCGCATCATTAGCTTGGAAGGCTAAGGTTTTACCACTAAACTACACCCGCAAATAAATTTTCAACTCATATAATATAACATAGGGAAAAAGGAAAATCAAGCACTTTATCGTGACTGACTATTGGTTCCTATATTTGGTTGGATTGTGATGTAGACCAGCAGCTGGCTGATGTCAGGTTTTTTACCATCCTTGTCTACAGCAGGCTCAAATTTTGCATCTTTAAAATATTCCTCGGCGTATTTCTGACATAAAACTCTTTGTGGTTCGGTTATGCCTTGCCTTATCACTTGGATACCCTTATCCGATGGAGATCCGGAGATATTGCCATTGCGATCTATAAATAACCACACAGGACATTTTATCGGTTGTGTAATCAATTCTCCATCAAGCGATCGCAATGATTTTTTTTTGTTACCTATTAGTCTGGCATAAGTTTGAGGTAAATCGCGTTTTAAAGCTCGATCCTGTTCTTCTTTGCCTGGAACATCCGAGGTAGCAGTCAAAAATTCTCCCACTCCAGGTATTGTTTTACCTTCTCCAAGCGAAATTTTTTCTCCTGGATTAATTTTTGTCCCTCCCCCTGGAGAAGTTTTATTTACATTGGGTGGGGGTGGTAATTTTTCCCCTCTAGATGCGTTACGTTGCTGTTCTTCAAGTTCTTGCTGACGCTGTTGCTGGGCAATACGTGTACGTTGCTGTTCTTCGAGTTCTTGCTGACGCTGTTGTTGGGCAATACGTATACGTTGCTGTTCGACTATATTTTTTATTGGTTGTGGTTTTGGTGAGGTTTTTTGCTCAATTTTTGGCTTGATGGAAGGTTGAATTTTTGGAGTTGGGGTAAGAGTTTTTTTTGTGATACTGGGATTTGCAAAAGCTATAGTATCCCGTTGTTGTGTTTCAAGAATGACTGGTTTAACTAGCTGTGGTTGTACCACAGGTGGTGGTTGAGGAGTCGTTACTTGGGGTTTTACTACAGTTGGTTTGGATTGTAATTGACGTGGTGCTTTGGGTTGTTGTGCGATTACCCTTGGTTGAGTTCTAGCTTGCCTTTTGGGAAGTTGAACAAATTCAATTGGAATTGAATTTGATAACCGCTTCGGCTTGAACGAATCGAAATCCAGTGATACCATCGCAGATGGTTGCCAAAGGCATCGCAAAATTAAAAAAGCTGATGCGTGAAGCATAGCTGAACACAACAAAATCGACACCCACATTCCAGGTGGATCGGTATGTCCTCTCAATGTTGCTGATATTGGTGTTTTGTCCGCAACCGATTTTGTCATCGTATCTATAATAAAAATCGTCCTCAAAGGTTGGCTGTCAGTTGTTCGTTGTCTGTTGTCCGTCGTCAGTTGTCCGTCGTCAGTTGGAGAGTGCGAATCCACTGACTGCTGACCAATAACCCCTGACCACTAACTGCGGATCAATTGACCACTGACCACAAACCAATAACCACTGACCATTTTAACGATTTGCAGCAGCTTCGGGTGAAACCACAAAAGTTAAAACTGTTTCATCGACTCCTTTTAACTCCAACGAACTGCCCTTAGTAATTTCATCATCTTGCAGGTAATCTGCCACAGCCGCCGATACCAGTATTGCCCCAGGATTAGCCGCTTGTTGCAACCGTGCTGCAATATTCACACTTGGTCCAATCGCTGTATAGTCAGCGCGTTCGGCACTACCAAACATCCCGACAACAGCAGTTCCTTGGTGGATACCACAGCGGAACTGTACGCCGTTTGTTAGGGTATCAAAAATACCTTGATCGCGCCAGCGTTGGTTGAGTTTTTCGAGCGATCGCAACATTGCCCTAGCTGTATCAATCGAACGTCGTACCTGTTCGTTGGGTGTCAGTTCTTCTGGCGCTCCAAATAATGCTAATATCGCATCTCCCATAAATTTATCGACAGTTCCACCGTTATCAAATACTGCCCGTGTCATGGCTTCGAGGTACTCGTTGAGTAACTCGGCAACTTTGCGCGATCGCAATGTGTTCGATAGCTGGGTAAACCCAACGATGTCACTAAATAACACCGTAATCAAACGTGGTTCGGGTCGTAAATCCAGTACCAAATCACCTGTTGCAGCTTTTTGCACTAAACCCGGTGGTAAAAAGCGCTGCAATACCGATTCAGTTAAGTAAGTATTTAGCTTTAATACGCGCAGTTCATTTTCCTTCAACGACAGGAGATTTCGCACTTCTGCCAATAATTCACGGTCGTTAAACGGTTTGGCTAAATAAGCATCAGCACCTAGTTCTGTCCCCGATATCCGAGTTTCTTCGTCGATTTTTGCCGTTAATAAAATAATCGGTATTCCCTTAAGCTTACTTTGTTGACGAATCATGCCAATCATCTCTAACCCACTCACCAACGGCATCATCAAATCCGTCACAATCAAGCTAGGCATAAGTTGTTCGGCGACGCGGAACCCTTCAGCACCATTCCGTGCAATATGAACGCGGTAACCGTTAGAACTAAGAATGCCGGAAACGTAACTGCGTAAATCGGCGTTATCGTCTACAACTAGGATACTGTGCCCTGTCGGTACAACTTCTGGATTGTCAGAATTTATCGCATAATCGATTTGGGAGTTATCTACAGTTTCAAATAATTCTAAATCTGCTAACTCAACATTGTCACGGTTAAGATTTATTTCTACAGATGTATCTACTAAACGTTCGTCGGC
>JANNFJ010000662.1:0-6404 GCA_031379725.1 Calothrix sp. OTE_75_metabat_31 | reverse complement strand
CGAGAATCACCCGAACGTCTTTGCGGCGGCCCATCCCTGCCTGACATCAACCGGTTCGACCCTGAATAGCACCGCAGATGCCTGCTTCATCGCATCCCACACCGAGCCATTTGATGTTAAAAGTAAAATTCTAACCCGTTTTTATAATTAGACATCTGGTAGAAATTAATTATGCGTTGTCCGAAAGCCTTGGTAGGGGCGCAAGGCATTGCGCCCTTATCTCATTTTTGGAGATGTCTATTTCCATTAAATTAACTATTGTTAAAACCAATTCTTCCGGGTCAAACGGTTTAAGTAAATAGCCCTCAAACTCTACATCCTCAATTTGCTCTCCGCTGCTAATATAGCGTGTTGAAGTAACAATAATTGGAATATGATTCCCACTATCCACTTCTAAAGCCTGCAATTTCTCAAACAATCTATAAACACTTTCACCTAAGAACCGAATTTCACAAATGATGATATTAGGTATCAACCAATCAAGAATTTCTAAAGCATTTTTTACTGACCTAGCTAACGTAACAATTGCGTCAAAATGATTGAGTAAAGTCTCGTACATTTGTCCAGAATCGTTATCGTTATCTACAACAAGTATTTGCACACCTTTGAGTACCTGCATAGAAACAGAAGCATTGGTTAGATTTATCACAAAACTTGAAATGAGAATTGGAAATACAAAGTGGGAATCAAAAATTCGTAATTTTAGATTCTGGAGTCCAAACTAAAGCGATCGCTCAACAACTCAGCATTTTGTTGCAGGATATGCAAGATACTCCCGTGAACTACTGTTTCCATGTACAACCGCTCCTTCATCGGGGATGAATCAAGCGCTTTCGGCCTTCTCGCTGGTTCCTGTAACCCTTGAACTGCATAGCGGTTGGGAATTTGACTGAGAATATGAGCAATTAACTGTTGTCGCAGTTCATGAATCGAAAAGGCTGATTGATAAGGATGTTCCGGATACTCGTTCAAGGCATTTTCAATTTCTTGAATGACTCTTGGCAATGTCAAATTGATTAATTCGTGTGACATATTGACCTCTAATTCACGATTATCGAAGCAAGATTACTAATTACAAATATTTCCTTAATATGTGATAAATTTCTACCTATTGACTGCTAGAATCAATCAGAAGGTAGATGATTTGACAAGGTTTAAAATGGTAGTTTTATTGCTGTCGTTTTTAGTATCTCATGTCATTAATTCTCACCTATTTGAAAGGTTAGAATCCGGGTTTCGTAGATGTTAGCTAGATTCTGAGCCTCACGAATAAGTCAAAGCGGAATAGGAGCAAGACTTATTTATATTGTTTCAAGCTGGCATTTCTTGATAGCAATAACTACAGCGCCAGTAAATTTCCCTATGTCGTGCGTGGCGGAGTAAAGTACTTGAGCAGCAAGGGCAACTAGACCTCATCATCATAGATTGTCCGATGGAAGTGTGTGCCATTCTTTGACTGCCATTAGGTGCAATTTTGGCACCCAATTTTACTAAACCTGTTAAGAAAGCTTCCATTTCATTATTCCTTGATAGAAAGTCCTTGCTCCTTAACTATGGCAGGGTGATGTTGAAACTCATGATTGAGTTGATTGATTACGATACAAAACTTAATTAAAACTGTTTTTAATAGCACAATTTGATTAAATATAGGGCTACTCTAGGAATCTAGTTTGATTTTTGTTAGCGTAGCCTGCCTGTGCTTATTAAGATTAAGTATTGTAGGGTGCGTTAGACGAAAGTCGTAACGCACCGAAATCGTGGGATAGCGAAAAATACTGATGCGGGGTCAGGTTTTTAGAGGATGTTTTAAAAGTCCAACATAGGTATAGTTTGTCATTCTGTTAGCTACGCTAACAGCATGACAAAATATACTTTTCAAACATCCTCTTAGATCGGCCCAAAGACCGTAAGGGCACGATATATCGTGCCCCTACAATCTCGTTAGGTAGCGAAAAATATTGATGCGGGGTCAGGTCTTTAAATCGGCCGAAATGACCGTAGGGGCATGATATATCGTGCCCCTACAATCTCGTGGGTTTGATGCGTTACTGACTTGAATAATTACTCTAGTAACCACTCAATAAAATCATTCCGAAGGATGATGTGTTTTAATCAGCATGAGTCATTAAATATTGACCGTTACCATTATATTCACCATCACAACTTGCAAAATTGCGGGAAAACCACATTAAATAGAATCTCCAGATCCGACGAAACTTGTCATATTCCATCCCGTAATTTAAATCTTTGACTATTGGCTGACTAGCGTCAAAATTCTGTAACCAAGTAGCAAATGTTTTCGAGTAATTAAAGCCGTTGAGATACCATTGTTGAATTGTTTTCAGGTCTTTGTTATGGCTAGGAACAGCATCGTAATTCCAGAAACGACCCTGGGGAAAAATGTATTTGTGCGTGTAAACGCTGGATATGTTGTTTGGAGTCCGGACTGTAATGATGTGAATAAAAACTTTTCCATTATCTTTGAGAAAAGAAGCTAATTTTTGAAAAGATTTTGTTAAGTTTCCCACATGACAAAAAACTCCAATCGAGAGGATTTTGTCAAACTTTGTCTCAAAGAAAGCATCATTCAAATTTCCTTCATATAAGGTGAATCGACCTGAACTGAGGTAGCTTTCCGGGTCTTGCATCTTATGTCGCATATACTCACATTGCTCGTGGCTCAAATTTACACCCGTGAACCTGACATTCGGGAACTTAGAAAGAATATAATTCGGAACGCATCCCCAGCCACATCCAAAATCTAATATGTCATCTCCGTCCTTGATGTCTAACTTTTCAATTACATCATCAATCATTTGGATCTGAGATTGCTCAAGATTTAATGCTCCTTTTTCCCACAATCCCATACTGTACTTAGGATAAATAACTTTACTCTCACCTAACATTGGATTGAGCATGGCTTGAGGCAAATCGTACTGAAGCTTCATTAAGTCCCCTGAATCTTCGGCAATATTCTCAGTTTCTTTTAGTACCCAGTCATAAGGTGCAAGCAAAGAGGGAAAATATTTAAAGAATATGGGCATACAGTTATCAAAAAGCCCTTGCAAAACCGGATCGGGAACTTCTAATCCATTGATATAAGCCTCTGCTACTGCCATTTGTAGAGTATTAACAACCTGTACTGCTCCACGGGTTGCTTTGTAAGCTAAGGTAGTTTTGGTATTTACATCTCCCACAAGAGGTATATATTTTTGAAAATCTTGTAATGTGGTGTGAGTATTCATAGTCTGACTCCAAATTATTTAAAGTGCTGGATATTGAGCTTCTGATTCATTGATATTTTTTAATGGGAATACTCTTATCTGTATTCGGGGTTGCTGAATTTAAGTATTGGTTGAGGTTCAAAAACTTTTTGATGCTGTTGGCGTATATCTTTGAAATATTTCAAACCCCTGCCTTTACGTAGATTTGGGAGGATGAGAGGAATGTAATTGGGTCTTATTTATAAGGTTTCAAGCAGGCATTTCTTGATCGCAATAACTGCAACGCCAGTAAATTTGCTTTAAGCGTGCGTGACGAAGTAAAGTATTTGAGCAACAAAGGCAAGTAGACCTCATCATCATAAATTGCCCAATTGTTTTATGCGTCATCCCTCGGGTGCAACTAGGGACAATTTTCGCACCAAATTGTGGTAAACCTGTGAATAAAACTTTCATTTCCTGATTTCCTCAAAGCAAAGTCCTTTTCCTTTACTTTGACAGGGTGTTGTTGAAACTCATGATTGAGTTGATTAACTTCAATACAAAACTTAATTAAGGGCTTTAGCGACTAAAATTTCACTTGCCGATAAAACACTTGTTTCATACTCTCGGCGGTAATAACATAAAGCGCGACAATAGCCCCCAGAACTAGCACAAAACTTAACGGCAACGGTCGAAATCCAAGTAGAGTTGCTATATGTGTCCAGGGAATGATTATTGTCACTCCAATGGTAGCCATTGTTGCCGCTAATAAGTATTTTCCAGGCTTACTGTTGAGAATGGATTGACGGGTACGAACAACTAGCACAACTAGCGAAGCGGAAATTACAGACTCTAAAAACCAGCCGGTTCTAAACTGTTCTGGTTGAGCGTGCAGTAACATCAGTAGCGCCCCAAAGGTGAGATAATCAAATATTGAACTCAGCAAACCAAACACAATCATAAAATTGCGGATAAACTTGATATCCATCCGGCGCGGTTTGTTAACTAACTCCTTGTCTACACGATCGGTAGCAATGGTCAATTCGGGGAAATCAGTAAGTAGGTTCGTCAGCAAAATCTGACTAGGTAGCAAAGGCAAAAAGGGCAGAAACAGAGAAATCCCTGCCATGCTAAACATATTACCGAAATTGGCGCTAGTCGCCATAAATACATATTTTAAAGTGTTAGCAAATGTAACCCGTCCTTCTTTCACACCTTCGATAAGGACATTCAAATCTTTTTCCATTAACACAATATCAGCGGCTTCCTTGGCAACATCAACTGCACTCTCCACTGAGATGCCAACATCGGCAGCATGAAGGGCAGAGGCATCGTTAATACCGTCTCCAAGATATCCAACTACATTACCTGCTTTTTTGAGAGCAATAATAATCCGCTCTTTTTGGTTTGGCTCTACCTCGGCAAAGACATTTGTATATTGTACTCGCTGCATCAAAGCTTCATCACTGAGCTTCTCTAATTCGGAGCCTGTCATTGTTTTGGGTTCAGGCAGTCCTACCTGCTCAATGATACTCATCGCAACTGCCAAGCTGTCTCCGGTAATCATCTTTGGGGTAACTCCTAGCTGTTGCAACTCTTTGAGGGTGTCACCGATGCCAGCTTTTGGCGGATCGAAGAGAGCAAGGTAGCCCAGAAATGTCATCTTCGTTTCATCATCTTTGGTAAAAGAATCTTGATTAAAATCTCGATAAGCCACACCCAAGGTTCTAAATCCCTTACTGCCTAAATCTTCAGCCAGTTGGTGCAGTTTTTGTCGCTCTGGGGCAATGTCAATCGTTTTCCCTTCAGTAGCCTCAACAGTCGAGCAAACATCGAGAATATTTTTCAGTGCGCCTTTAGTAACAATTAGATACTTACTCTCTTTCTTGAACAGGATGCTTAGGCGTTTGCGATTAAAGTCATAGGGCACTTCATCTAGTTTTTGATAGCTAGAAATGTTGAATGTTTTGTACGAGCGAATCGCTGTATCGATGGGATTTGCATAACCTGACTCAGATGCGGCATTTAAATAAGCGTAAATTAAAACGCGATCGCTTTCCTTCCCCTCCACATTAACCGCCGAGTGAATTTTCACCTCTCCTTCGGTCAGCGTCCCCGTCTTATCGGTACAAAATACATTCATACTGCCAAAGTTTTCGATCGCGGGTAAGCGCTTGACGATGACTTGCTTTTTCGCCATTTTCTTGGCACCACGAGCCAAGTTAACGCTAACGATTGCAGGCAGCAATTGGGGAGTCAAACCAACTGCCAGCGCCAGAGAAAACAGAAAGGATTCCAGCACTGGACGATGGAGGTAGACGTTAGCAACAAAAATTAGAACTACTAAAATTAGCGTTACTTCCATAAGAAAGTAACCAAACTTGCCCAGTCCCCTTTCAAATTCCGTTTCGGGAGGTCTGAGTTTGAGTCGTTCCGATACTTTACCAAATTCAGTTTGTTTCCCAGTATAAACAACTACTGCTTTACCCGTTCCACTAATGACATTCGTTCCCATATAAAGGGAATTGGTGCGTTGATTGAGTCCAGTAACAGCAGGTAATACGCCACTTAGCTTGTCAACCGGATAAGTTTCTCCTGTCAGTGCTGCTTCATCCACTGATAAATCTTTTGACTCTAGAACTAGACAGTCACCCGGAATATTTTTACCTGCACAAAGCACCACAATATCACCAGGAACCACTTCCTTATTGGGGACTTCTTGAGATTGACCATCCCTCAAAACCGTTGCTTTAACTTGCACTAATGCCAATAATTTTTCGACAGCGTTCGAGGCTCCTCGCTCTTGCCAAAATCCTAATAACCCACTGATGAAGACAATTGTCAAGATAATAATGGCATCTAGCACATCTTGAAGAAAAATCGATAGCACCGCAGCGGCAATCAGAATCAAGATAATTGGACTCTTGAACTGATTGAGCAACAGAATTAATGCGCTCGATTTGTGTGTTTGTTTGAGACTGTTTGCGCCGTATTGACTCAAACGTTGTTTAGCATCTTGACGGCTTAAGCCAGCAGATGTCGAGTGCGTCTGCTGAAGCACCTGGTCGCTGGATAGGCTCCAAAATGTGGACTGTGGATTCATGATTTTCTGCCTTATAGGTCTAGATCCCCGACTTCTTAAAGGATACTGTTGGCGAATCAATAAGGGGTCTAACCCCTGACTGCCCTATATGCCTTGAT
>JANNFJ010000484.1:0-5639 GCA_031379725.1 Calothrix sp. OTE_75_metabat_31 | reverse complement strand
TTTTACAAACCCATCTGTCATGGCCCGTCCCAGGGGATAGTCATAGATGACATTTTTAAAAGGTACAGACCCCTTACTGGTTTCAACAAAGGGTGTCGCTGTGAGTTCTAAACCCATTAATGGTTTTAACTCGTTAATTGCTCGAATCCCTGCTGAGGCTCGATAGCGGTGGGATTCATCCATTAAGATTACTAGGTCTTTTAACTCGGATAGATAATCAAAATAGCTTTCGCCAATATATTCAGATAATCGCTTGATTTTTGGGATTTTACCACCGCGCACTTCAGAATTAATTTTTGAGATATTAAAAATATTGATTTTGCAACGGGTAAAATCAGTAATGATGGATGACTTTTCGTAGTTATCACCTGTGATGATTTCCGGTGGATTGATCGCAAATTGAGAAATACCTGTAAATACATATTTTGATGTGTTAGGAGTGAAATCAGTAATCAGTTTTTTATAAATGGTTAAATTAGGTGCTAAGACAAAAAAGTTTTCAATGCCATGAGCTTGGTTTAGGTAACTGATAAAAGCCCCCATTAGTCGGGTTTTACCAACACCCGTTGCTAGTGCGAAACATAGTGAGGGAAATTCACGCTCGAAGTCAGTAACGTTTGCAAATTCGGTTTTGATGGCGGCTAGACTTGTTTCTGTATCTGTTTGTTCTTTAATGGGTAATAGTTCACAAATACTATCTAAAATTTCTAATGATTCGCGTTGGGGATGCCGCAAACTGAGGCGATTAGCAATGTTATTAACAAATTGATTCATTATATGTTTTCCACGTCAAATAGTGATAGTTGTCCGATTTTTTGGGGCGCTTTGGGCAGGTTTTCGATTTTGAGGCTGTAATCGTCGTGTCCCCATTCGCATCGTGCAAGTATTTGTTTCGGAATTTTCTTGATGGTAAGATTTGTGAATATATCGGCTTTACCACGAAAAGCACTACATAAAACAAGTAGGGTGTGTTCTTGTCCTACTTCGTCAGAAAGTTTAGATAATTGTTCGTGACTGAGATTTTGTGTAGTAACATAAATAAAATCACGTTCGGTAGAGTAGCCATGTTGCCAGTAGAAGGTATCTGATGGTGAGTATTTGAAGCCTTCAATTTTACATAGTGCTTCGGCTAACATGGCTGAGTTGTAGGTTTTATTGATAATCCAATTATCCCATTTATCTTTTTCTAACAGTGATGGCGCAAGATGATAGTAACGAAACCCGCCGCCACTTTTCCAGTTTACTGCTTGCGTAATGCCGCCTTTATCTTCACCATCAATCACTTTCTTGAGTCGGGGAATAATATGTGTATGACAATGCTCGCCGAGTTCGATCATGATCCAGCGTCTTCCCATTTTGTGAGCTACTGCCCCTGTTGTTCCCGAACCTGCGAAGGAATCGAGAATAATATCACTAGGTTCTGAAGCTAATTCGATTACACGCTGAAGAAGTCTTTCTGGTTTTGGCGTTGCAAATAATTCTTCGGCGTTGAAAGTCATAACTTCCCGCTTTGCCTCTTGATTATCTCCAACTTCAGTTCTTAGCCATAACGTCATGCATACGATACCTTCTTGAACCTCTGAAAGAAAACGTTTAATGCGTGGAACATTATCTCCACTTTTACCAAACCAAATTCTATTATCTTTTAAAAGTTCAATAAATCTATTTTCAGAAGCTGCCCAGCAACGTCCTTTTGTTGGTAATAATCTTCTTCCACTAGGAGTTTCAATCTCGTAAATGTTTTCGCTAATACCTGTTTTCGCAAATTGTGCGCCTCTTTGTCCACCAGTCAGACTTATTGTAAAGTCACCAGAAGTCCATAATCCACGAGGATCATTATCTGGATTAGAATAGCGTGAATCAGCTATAGCACTTCTGGGCAATAAATTCGGTCGCCAAATATTTTTGTTTTTTGCATAAACTAATACATGATCGTGACTATCTGAAAGCCATACTGCGTTTGCCTGTGGTGAAAATTTCTTTTGCCAAACTACATTTGCGACAAAGTTTTCACGCCCAAAAATCTCATCACACATTACTTTTAAATAATGCGCCTCATTGTCATCAATCGTTATCCATAAAGAACCATCTTCTGATAATAAGTTACGCAAAATTTCTAGACGATCCCTCATTAAGCCAAGCCAAATAGAATGTTCAACCCCATCATCATAATGTTCAAAAGCTGAACCAGTATTATAGGGAGGATCAATAAAAATACATTTAACTTTTCCTGTAAACTCAGACTCTAAAGCCTTGAGAGCTAACAAGTTATCCCCAAAAATCAAGCGATTATCAAAAATATCATTTTCACTTACCCGATGTGCAGCATGATAAGACTTATCAGTATCCTCCAATAAAATTCGCGGCTCTAATTTGGGGCGAATTTCCTTACCAATCCATGTAAGTTCGAGTCTCTGCTTCTTAGTCATAATTAATTTCTATATTAAAAGTTAAAAAAAGTTAAAGTGTAGGTATATTCGGATTTGCAGCCTGAGCATCCCTGCGACCTAACTCCTGCATCACAGTGCTAGTCAACGGTGCAACATCCGTTAAACTCTTAAAAATAGCAAGATATCCCTTCTGGCTGTTGCCAAATTGAGATTCAGCGACAGTATAAATTAACTCAGCAAGCTCTAGTGCAATTCGTGAAAGTTCAGTCTCATCATCTTGAGATAAATTAACTTCTGGCTTATTGATTAAAGATTTATAACGTCTTGATAGAATATCTAGAATAAAAAATCTACCATGTTGATAGAACTTCTTTCGACGATTTTCCGTCTCGGCTTTTTCAGAAGCTGTAAAAATTGGATCGAGATATTGAAATATGCGGACATAGCGACAAAGCATAATCCCTGAAAGCTCATTACTAAACAATGTCGCATAATAACGCTTATAAAGCTGACCAATTTCCTTTTTCGCTGCGACAACTATTTCTGTCTCACCGCTAAAACAAGCAAGTGCGATCGCTGCCTGTTGAATCGTGATTGCATCCTGACTATCCGCCGATGGACGATATTGATAAACGATTTTCGATATCATCAACTCTAGCACTTCAACGATCTGAGTCTTTTGGGCATTGGTATTTGGCTTAGGCATTGAGCGATCGGTGGTATTTCAGAGGTACAGAAATTTTACACCAACGTAGGAGCGCAGTTCTTCGACACCCACACAATTGTGTGAAGTTTCTAGCATCGATCCGCGTTTAGCACAGGAAATCTACGACTATTTTCATCCAAACTAAGGGTAGGCAATCGTTTACTCATCGGTACCTCCAATAGCCGTTTTTGTAAATGGCGATTTCTGTCTCAAGTCAAAGCCAAAATAATTACCTCCTCTGTACGTTCGTCAACCCTTACCAGATATACAGTTGTCCTATTTGATTTTTGTAGGCGTAGCCAGCGCTTACGCTTATCAAATTAGGTATTGTAGAGTGCGCGATTACGTAAGTCGTAACGCACCGTTATCAAGAATTTGGTGCGTTACGCTATCGCTAACGCACCCTACGTATCTGTAAGCGCATACTCCTTCGGAGAACCCGTAGGGTAGCGCAGGCTACGCTTTCCAATAATCAAACCGGATTCCTATATCGGTACATACACAACTGAGAATGAAGCACATTTCAATTTAAAAATAAGATTGAAAATATATTTATTAATTGTGCAGGGTACTATGAATCAGTTCTAATATAGATATTATGATAATGAATTTTTAAGTCACACCATGACCGAAGCTAAAGATACCCGTGTTGCCCGTCGTGGACGAATATTTCCCGAAATCCAATGGACAGAAGAACAATTTGCCCAATGGAAAGCAAAACAAGATGAGTTTTATCAGCGCTGCAAACCCATTTTCGATCTTGTCCAACCCTCACTTATTAAAACTCACTACAACTGGTACATGGCAGTGGAACCAGAAAGCGGTGAGCATTTTATTGCATTAGATGAGATGACTGCTATTAAAATGTCATCTCAAAATCACCCAAAATGTCCCGTTTTTATATTTAAAATTAACGAGACTGGAGTTGCAGGGACAATATGATTTCCGGACGGTTTGGTGATGGAGAGGAGTTAATTTTTGAAATTGAATTGATTGCATTTAATGGATTTGAATTACCAATTGATGCAGTTTTAGATACTGGATTTTCTGATTGGTTAGCGATTGACAAGCAGGATTTGGAGGGATTTGATTGGGAATATTTAGGCGAGCGAAGTATGCTGATGGCAAGAGGCGTATCTAACTTTGATATTTATGCTGGAAAAGTCAGAATTGATGGTGAGGTGTTTGATATTCCTGTTTATGCGGGTGATGGAGTGCCTGAAGTTTTACTCGGTCGTCAATGGTTAAAAAATAAGCGTTTGCTTGTTGATATGCCATTACTATTGTTGACATTGGGATATTGATACAAAAACAATAAAATATAAGAAAAGTTTTGGCTTTGAAAAGTCCGAGATATCCATACCTCTGCAACTTTTATTATCGTCGTTACAGTGGTCTGTACTCGAAATAAATTAAATTTGCATCACAAGCATTGCAGCAGTTTGAATACTAAGACCAGGTTACTGTTATTACAACGTGCCTTCCTTACCCGATTTGACTCACAACCCCAACTTCGTAATACAAGTTGGGGTTCTCATTTCTACAAGATATTTTTTACTATTTCAACATAATTAATTACATAAACTTTATACCTGCAAATGAAAATTACTTAAAAAAAGTAATTTTCGCTACATAAAAATATAAATATTATCACTACACTAATAAACCTTGTAGTGATACAACCGTAGTTCTTCACAGCCATTTCTAAGAAAAACAAGAGTTTCATAACGGGGATCGACCAATTACAAAGCAAACTCCACTAGAAAATAAATTTATATATCTAGAGTTTGATGCCCAATGAGGTAGAAATCAAGGATAATGAAAAGATGATTAGTGAACTGATTCGATAAATTTAACCTCAATTTAGATAAGAGGTTATAACAAGACCTGTCGTTGTAGTAAGGAATAAGTCAAATGATTTAAGTCAATTTAGTAAAAGTTAATGTAACGAAGCTAGCTTTAATAATCTAGATATTTCCAGTGAATTGCAAAGTCATTTGACAGTTTTAGCATTAAAAGCTTAAAAATCGATGTAATTAGTTTTAATATTGTGTGTTGATTTAAACCTGCTCACAACCTCTAACAAGGTGTAATGCAAGTAATAGAGGCAGTTTACAATCGAGTTTTTTAAGGGCAAACTTAAAAAAATAGCTTTTTATCCGTACAGATACAATTCATTCAAAAAATTAATTTAGCCAGGGAATTTAAAAATGCAGACAATACAAAAGGTTCGTTGTCCAAATTGTGGTAGCGAAGGTGAAAGACATTATATTGCTCACAGTCATGTAACTCGCACTCAATGTCCAGTTTGCGATTATTTAATGGTTAGCTGTACTCGTACTGGCAAAGTCATCGAAGCTTATGCACCGGGAATTCAAGCGAGAAAAGGTGTAGGGGTGTAAGTAATCATAATTCCTGACTTCTCGAACAATAACGTTGGCTGGGGAGATGGTTAGACTCCTTAGTTGCGCCGAATATACCGTAAGGGCAGTTAGGCATCGTGCCCTTACACCAATTTAATATGAAGCTGCATAATATAGAAC
>JANNFJ010000562.1:0-5042 GCA_031379725.1 Calothrix sp. OTE_75_metabat_31 | reverse complement strand
CCAGATTTGACATAATCCTCACACCTACCAAAGTTATATGCGACTAAACGCGATACTTGGGATAATCATAGGACTTATGTGCTGTTTTGCGGTGTTTCTGGCTTTGCTTAATTGTTATTTAGCAACATTTGGCTAAACCACATAGGGCAGCGAATATACTGCAAACGACTATAAATTGAACTTCAAAAATCGCTATCTGCTTTGCGCCCGTAAGGTTTTAGCTAATCGCTATAGGCGCAGCCTTCTCGCAGAGTACAGCTAATAGCTAACCGCTTTTGAGTATAGTAAAACTAGGGAATGGGAACAGCCCTTAACAACCGTTCCATAATGCTTCTAGACCTGCGTCCACCAATGGGAATGATGCGGTGGCTCATGACATGCGGTGCAAGAAATTTGATATCATCGGGAATTGCGTAATCGCGTCCCAATAAAAACGCTAGTGCTTGAGTTGCCTTTTGTAATGCCATAGTAGCGCGAGGACTTGCACCAAGGCTAATTTCTTCATCCTGCCTTGTTGCCCGTACCAAATCGAGAATATATTGTTGCAAAGATGTATCAACTCGAACCTGGGAACATATTCGGCGAAGCTCTTGAATTTCTTCTAAAGTCAAACATGGCTCCAAATCTGTGACTTTTACACCACTTTGTTGCCGTTGTAGCATTTGCAATTCTTCATTTTCGGTCGGATAACCCAAACTCAAAGACAGCATAAACCTGTCCATTTGTGCTTCTGGCAGCGGGAAAGTACCTTGATACTCGATCGGGTTTTGAGTTGCGATCGCAAAAAATGGCAGTGGCACGGGACGGGATACACCATCGACTGTTACTTGGCATTCTTCCATAACTTCGAGCAATGCTGATTGAGTACGCGGTGTAGCGCGGTTGATTTCGTCGGCTAAAAGTACATTTGCAAATACTGGCCCGGGGAGAAAGCTAAATTCGCCGCTTTTGGGGTTCCAAATATTTGTACCTGTAATGTCTGTGGGTAGTAAATCGGGAGTACATTGTAAGCGTTGAAAATTTCCATCGATTGAACGAGCCAGAGATTTGGCTAAAAGGGTTTTACCAACTCCAGGAACGTCTTCGAGTAGTGCATGTCCACCACCCAGTAAAGCAACGAGTACCAAACGGATTGCTTCGCTTTTACCGACGATGGTGCGTGCTAAATTTTGTGTCAAAACATCAATTTTTTCTCTCATACCTTACCTAATAATTTTTTAATTTTTTTGTCAGTTGTTATTTGTCAGTAGTCAGTGGTTAGTTGTCCGTTGTTAGATAACTACTAGCCAATAACCAATAACCACTGATCAATAACCACTGACCACTGACCACTGACCACTGACAAATAACTAATAAATAGATAAGGGTACGGCTATTCACCGTACCCTGACTTTACTACTTGAGTCTTATATAGAGTGTTCCCGAAACTAGGAAAAATTAACACATCGAGTCAAAAAAAACCTTGGCAGCGTTGCAATCGAGTTGAATTTGAGCTTTGAGGGCTTCGAGTGAAGCAAATTTTGTTTCGGGTCGTAAAAATTTTTCGAGATGCACTACAAGTTGTTTGCCATATAAATCCCCCGACCAATCAAATAAATGCACTTCTACGGTTGTGTTGATGCCATTAATAGTTGGACGATTGCCGATATTCATCACACCAATTCCCATCGGTTCGACGGTATCTACCAATTTGCTAAAAATTTTCACGGCGTAGACACCCAAGCATGGTATAAATTTATCTTTTGGTAATTCGAGATTAGCGGTAGGAAAACCAATAGTACGACCGAGTTGTTGACCCTTAATAACAGTGCCAATTAGCGTATAAGGTCGTCCTAAGAGTTCTTTGGCGCGTTCAACGTCACCGTTTTCAAGGATTTCGCGGATTAAAGAAGTACTAATACGAGTCGAATCGCTAGAATTTATTGGCACGGGTGAATCATCAGTGCATGTTTCCAGGGCAACAATAGTGACAGGAATATTGTACCTAGCCGCGAGAATTTGCATTTCCAGGGCAGTACCACTGCGGTTTGAACCAAAACGAAAATCGTTGCCGACACTAACTTGGGTTGCCTGGAGTTGTTCGACAATAATTTTTTTGACAAAATCTTCAGGTGTTAGAGAACACAGTTCGCGGTCGAAGGGCAGCAAAACCAATTGTTCCACACCAAGCTTAAACAATTGCTGAACTTTTTCATCAAGTGGGGTTAGCAATGCACGAGGTTGTCCGCTGAAAAATTCCTGCGGATGGGGGTCAAAGGTGACAACAGTCGAATAAATATGTTGTTTCGCAGAACCTGAGAAATCCGGGAATAGTTTCTCCCCTACTTCCCCAACTTTTGCCGCTTTACATATAGGTTGAATGACCCGTTGATGACCGCGATGGACACCATCAAACTTGCCAAGTGCTACGGCAGTCGGTGTTAGAGCTAATTCTGTCGAAGAAGTAACCCGCACAGAACACCCATTTGGAGACAGATTTAACACGTCGATTCTGGGATTTGAGGTTTCTAAAGAGCTTTTTGTCAGTTGTCAGTTGTTAGTTGTTAGTTGTTAGTTGTTAGTTGTCAGTTGTCAGTTGTCAGTTGTCAAATAACCAATGACCATTGACCAATCACCATTGACCAATAACTAATGACCATTGACCAATAACCAATAACTAATGACCATTGACCAATAACCAATGACCAATGACCAATGACAACTAACCACTGACCAATAACCAATAACCATTGACCACTGACCATTAAAAACTTAATGCTCTCAATCACCAATCTAATCTAAAATTCTAGATTGCTTCGACTGCCTGCCTTGTATTTAGATGTGACTAACAGGAAAAGTTTTTGATAATGGAACAGAAACAGGTACAGGAAGCACCATTCCTTCCTTTGCCATAATGGCACCTGGGAATTCTTGTGCTGCTTGTTTGCCAACACAATCTAAGAAGTCATCGTCATGCGCGGGGTCATGGTGGAAAATTACCAAAGTTTTAACATTTGCAGCTTTAGCAACTTTTACAGCTTCTTGCCATGTCGAATGTCCCCAACCAATTTTAGGCGTTTTTGGCGAGTGATATTCTTCATCAGTGTAGGTCGAATCATAAATGAGGATATCAGCATTGCGTGCCAGCCACAAAACGTTTTCGTCGAATCGATCGGGAAAATGTTCGGTATCGGTAATGTAAACCGCAGCACCATCACGCCAGTTGACTCGGTAGCCTACAGCTTCACCAGGGTGATTGAGTGGTGCGGTTTCAACAATGATATCGTCGATTCTGATTGATTCCCCAGGTATCACATCACAAAAAGCTAAATCTGCCTGCATGATTTGTAACGGGACTGGGAAATTTGGGTGCAGCATTTGGTCATTTAGACGCTGTTCGACCGTAGAACCATCGGGTGCGATCGCGCCATAAATACTAAATCGATTTCCCTTCACAAAGCCAGGTGTGAAAAAGGGAAACCCTTGCATGTGGTCCCAATGCGAATGAGTGAAAAATATATGCGCTTCTGCTGGCATTTGGCGCAATAGCGATTGCCCCAATACATGCAGCCCCGTACCACCATCAAATACTAAGCGTTTGCCGCCCACTTGCATTTCAACGCAAGGGGTATTACCGCCATAACGGACAGTGTTTGGTCCCGGACAGGGTATACTACCCCGAACGCCCCAAAAATGCACATTAAATTGTTTCTCTATCCTAGACATGGGTGTTACTTGCGTTCCCTGAGTGGGCGATCAAAAAAATTAATTATTTTGTTCAGTTTATTCTGTCTTTTGACAAATGGCAGTGTGAGGTTTTTACTGGTAAGACTTTACACGAATTATTTGATTGTTATCCCCAAAATAATTATGTAAATATGCTGGCAAATGTGAACTATTCGCTACTCTTATGTAAATGCACGTAAGTTATATTTATAACTATTTTTACTTTATAGCCTAAATTACCTGATGATGCATTTAACACTTTTGATACGTAAATTACGGGAGTATGTAGGGGCGTTCTTTCCCCTGCCCGTTATTGAGTGGGGAGGTGGGGAGAAATGAGGAGAGTAAATTCCTAACCATCTCCCTCTCTCCCTAATCATTTAAAGAAAAATCCCATTTAGATAATTGATTTAAAATAGCTCCGTAAGTTAAGTTGTATTGCAAAGGGGTAATACTAATGTAGTTATCACGAACTACATGCACGTCAATAGGTATATTCTGGGGTACATTTATATCCATTGGTGGGTCAATATCCTCAAGAACTTCCCCCGTCAACCAGTAATAAGTTTTACCGCGAGGGTCTACGCGCTTGTCAAATACATCAATGTAGCGCCGAACACCTTGACGTGTAATGACAGCACCAGCAATTTCTGACCAAGCGATCGCGGGAACATTTACATTAAGTAACATCAATTCGGGTAAGGGATTTTCCGCAAGTTTTGCGACCAAAATTTTGGCAAAATTAGCTGCTGGTTGAAATTCTCGAATTGTATGGCTAGTGAGGCTAAAAGCAATACTCGGAATACCTTCAATCACACCTTCCATCGCTGCCGAAACAGTTCCCGAATAAAGTATTTCTGTGCCAACATTTGCACCATGATTAATTCCCGAAAGAACTAAATCGGGTGGTGAATCCAGCAAAGCCCACAGCGCTAGTTTTACGCAGTCCGAGGGAGTACCATCACAAGCCCAAGCTTTTACAGACTCATGAAATATCCCTTCAACAATTTCAGCGCGAATTGGTTGGTGCAGCGTCAGTCCATGTCCGGTTGCAGAACGTTCGCGGTCTGGACAAACAACTGTTACTTCGTGACCTGAATTAGCCAAGGTATTGGCTAAAGTTCGGATACCCAAAGCAGAAACTCCATCGTCATTGCTAATCAGCAGTTTCATTTAATCGAAGTTTAGTCTAATAGTTAGATGAGAGAAATGTCATCCGATGATACCTGATAACGATTGAAAATCAAGAACCGAGTACATAAGGAATATGCTTAAACTAAAGTATGAACTGAAGTTTAAAGGATTGTGTCCTCAGCATTTCGTCAACTTTATAATAA
>JANNFJ010000557.1:0-8043 GCA_031379725.1 Calothrix sp. OTE_75_metabat_31 | reverse complement strand
TGTGGGATTGGTGGCAGGGTGTACCACGTAGTCAAACTCGCGTTTCTCGCTTTGCTCAACTTGCTCCAACTGCTTCATAGTAATACTAATTTTCGTTTTTGCGATCGCTGGTAAAACCACCTTTGAATTCGCCAACAGTATCCTATAGGGGCGGGGGAAAGAGCGCCCCTACCCGGTACAATTTGGTTCGATGAGGCGGTTGAGACCCCTATCGTGCCTCTACATCCGTAAAAATTGTCACAAAGGCAATTGGGATTTTCCCTATTAGAAAAAAGGAACGTGCTATATGGAAGTTATTCCAGCTATTGATTTACTTGAAGGTCGCTGCGTGCGGCTGTATCAGGGCGACTATGCACAATCGCAAGTTTTTAACGAAAACCCTGTAGAAGTTGCGAGACTTTGGGTTGAACAAGGTGCAACTCGACTACATGTCGTCGATTTAGATGGTGCAAAAGCAGGTTATCCCGCAAACCTCGAAGCCATTGAAGCGATCGCCAATTCGATATCGATACCCATCGAAGTAGGTGGGGGATTGCGCGATCGCGCTAGTGTCAAACAGTTATTCGATTTAGGTGTACGCTGGGCAATTTTAGGTACTATTGCTGTTGAACAGCCCCAGTTAGTAAAGGAATTATGCCAAGAATTTCCGACTCAAATTATTGTTGGAATTGATGCCCGTAACGGTAAAGTTGCTACACGTGGTTGGCTCGAAACCTCGGAAGTAGAAGCAACTCAACTCGCTGTACAAATGCAAAAATATGGCGTAGATGCAATTATTTATACTGACATCTATCGAGATGGTACGCTCTCTGGTCCGAATCTTGACGCACTGCGGGAACTGACAAACAAACTTTCTATACCAGTAATTGCTTCAGGTGGGGTAAGTTCAGTGACCGACTTACTCAGCTTACTCGCACTCGAACCTCAAGGTGTAACTGGTGCGATTGTCGGTCGTGCTATATACACGGGTGATATTTCCTTATCGGAAGCAATTCGTGCTGTCGGCCCCGGACGCATTCAAGATATCCCTCCCAACCTGGATTTTTCCAGCTTTGCGTAATTTATCTAGATTCTTTTCGATTTTCCCACTGCTCTGTAGTTTTTTTGAAAATTTCCGGATTTCTCAATTATGGATGTGTATCTCATGTTGTAGGTAGTAGGAAAGCTCACTAGATTCCTTAGTGTATTTCTTATCTAACTCGTCTTGCTTAAATTCATAAATTCGCAATTTAAATACTAAATTTCAATGTACCTTTAAACATCAACTAACTTAATGGGTTTCCTCTTTTGGTAGAGACGCAATGCGTCTCTTTTTTTTTGAATATTTTTCTAAAAAGAATGCAAAAAATATCATATGGATTTCCGGAGTCAATTCTAAACCGTCTGTAGTAGTACTTGTAGAAAATCAAATTTAGAGGTTAAAAAAATGACTAGAAGACGACCAACACCCCCACCAGTCGGCAGACCTATCAGAACCGAAAATGGTTTACTCCCAGATACACATACATCAGAAATTAAAGATAAAACGAATAACAAGCCATCTCCCTAATTTCGATAGTTTGTATATTTGATTATTCCGTAAAATTCATCTTTCTATTTGTATCAAGATCACGAGTTACACAAACCATAAATTTTATACTTGGAAGGTAAATAATATGTCAGACAAAAGACAAGACCCACCACCAACAGGTAGACCATTGAGAAGTGAGGCGGGTATCAAAAGAAATGCAAACCCGTCTCAGAATAGTAATAAAGAAAACAAAAACCCCAAACCATAATTGTTGAAATACTTAAATCCTTCACAACTTTTACAGATACACAAAAGTATTGAGGCACATACCAGCGTAGGGGCACGATACATCGTGCCCTGATAATACCGTGGAATAATCAAAAATTATGATGTTAGGGGTTTGTAATATGTGTAATGAACCTCATTTTCGTCAGATGCTTATTTAGCTTTCAACTGACTTTTAGCTTGTTCCAAAGCAATTTCCTTCATTGCTTGATAAGAATTAACGCTTGACGAACCTTCAATTGCTTTAACAGCCAAATCTTGAACTTGTTTAAGAGCAGATTCTAATTGCTTAGAAAGATTTTGGAGTCGTGTTTCTTGATTAGAAATAGTTTGCTCAAGCGACTGTACTCTTTGTTCATAGAAACGCTTTTGTCCTTCGACTTCTTTACCCAGTAAATCAGATTTAATCTTAGCTTGATAATAAGCTATACCTTTACCTTCCTCAGTCGCTTTCTTGATAGCAGCTTCCTTATCCTTTGAAAATGCTTCGACTTTGGCTTTATATTCTTCAAATTGTTTTTCGCGTTCGGAAATCAGTTTTTCACGTTCTGCCCATTTTTTCTGACTTTCTTCTTGAAATTCTTCCAACTGTTTGTACAAACCCTTCTGTAGCTGTTCGTACTCGTCCATATTCAACTTGCGTTGCAGTTCTAAATCGTATTTATATCCTAAATTTTCACGCTGACGAGTTGTCGAAAGGTTATCATTGCGGTCTTTAATTGTCCGCTTATGTTCTTCCTGCTCTTTTTGCCAAGTATTTACAAGCGTTTGAATTTCTTGCGATCGCGTTTCATTTTCGCGTTGATATTCTTCTTGATAAGCTTTAGAATTTTCCTCATAAGTTTGGATGAGATTATCTAAACTATCTTCGGTAATTTCTAAATTATGTAATTCTTTTAACTGCTGCGTCTCGTCAGTCACAACTTGTTTAATTTCTGCAAGTTTCGATGCTCTAGTTGTCAACTGTTCCGACAACTCATTTGCAGCACTACCAAACCCTAACTGAATTTTTGCCAAGCTTTCAATTGTATAATTCATTCTTTGTTGAATGCTAGCTGATGAATTCATAGTGATTTTTGGTTCTGATACTGGTTTTTCTTTAACAGCAACACTCGAAGTCGAATTATTGGGCTTAACCGCTTCTACAACCTGCAATTGCAAAGCAGCTTTCTCCTTAGCTAATTCTTCGTAAGCTTGAAGAATTTCCACCTTAGTATTTTTATCCGTCGGCTTTTTCGCCATTTAAATCAACCTCCTAATTAATTCAAATTCAAAAACAAAAATCAAACATATATCTATCGACATTGCCTGTACGGGCGGGTTAACCAACCAAATAATCGGCCAACAAAAATGTTAAATAAACCCGCCCCACCCAATCGAAAAATCACTAACAGCAATAAACCCCTATTTCGCCGAACCATCAAAAGCACGCATAGCCAAATCCTGCGCTTGCTTCAACGTCGATTGCAACTGCACCGAAATACCCTCAATCTGATCGACCTGTTTCTGAATCGTTTCCTCTAACGACCTAATCCTTAACTCATAACTTTGTTTCGTAGCTTCCCACTCCTTCTCCAACAAATCAGCTTCAACCTTAGCTTTCTGACTAGTATCCTTAATCGCTTCTTCTCGCCCTTTCTTAACAGCTTCTTCCAACTCAGCAGGAAATGCCGCAACTTTCTTTTGGTATTCTGCAAACAACGGTTCATTGCCCTTAAGAACCTTCTCACGTTCAGCCCAATTTTTACCTTTCTCTTGCGTACCCTCCTCCACTTCCCGTTCTAAATTACGCTTTTTCGCTTCATAAGCATCAACATTAATTTTGCGAGTATTTTCTAACTTATACTGATACTCATCAACTTCTTGCTGACGCTGCTTAACTAGTAACTCGCTATACGCTTGCACTGCTTCATCATATTCCGCTTGTTCCCTTTGCCAGTCCTTACGCGTTTGTGCAATTTCTTTTTCTAACGTTTCGCGCTTACTTGTGGTATCTTGTTCGAGGATTCTTAATTTTTCCCGGTGTTCCTGAGTTAAAACATCAACAGTATCCGCAACAGTGCGAATTTGCTGAAGTTCCTGCAAATATTGCGTTTCAACTTCGATAGCGCGGTTGAGTTCATCAAGTTTCGAGTTTTCTTTACCCAACTTTTCAGATAATGAATTGACAATGCTGCCAAATTCTAATTGCAAATCAGCCAAGCTTTTGACGATACTATCAACTGTATACGTTGAAGCAGCTTCGAGAATTTGCTTGTTTTTAACTTTGTCCGCAACTTCAAGCTTAGTCGCAATTTTTGATTCGAGTTTTTTTCGTTCTACTAATATTTGTTGAAATGCTTGCATCAACTGTTGTTTTCCATCTCTACTTGCAGCTATGGTCATACACGAACTCCCTGGAATGCAAATGATTTAGGTAACAAGTCATACAAAGACGTACCTAATGCAGACATTAGGCTAGCCTTAAACTACGCATTTCTAGTGCAGTGAAAACACTGAAAAGAAAAACTTCGACTATAAATGGAGAGATTTAGTATTTTTGTACTACGATAATTGTACTCAAACGAAATTACTTTTGTCAAGGGAAAAAGACGGGAGTAGTCAGTGGTCAGTGGTCAGTGGTCAATGGTCAGTGGTCAATGGTCAGTAGTAGACATTTCCAGAAATTAATTATGCGTTACCCGAAACCCTTTTAGAGACGTTACATGTAACGTCTCTACATTGTTTTCTGGAGATGTCTAGTACAGCATGGCGTAAGTAACCATACCATTCTTAAAGTAGTGCGAGCATCTTGCTCGCTTTATAGAGTACGCGAGCAAGATGTAAGCCCTGCGGGCTGGCGCAAGCCTACGCACTACAATGGTATTCTTATTTGCGCCGCACGGTACTAGTTAATAGTTATGGCAAATAGCAAACTAACAACTGACAACTGACAACTAACCACTGACAACTGACAACTGACATCTGACAACTAACTAAATCCCTATCGAAACTTCTAATTATTTCTACCGAGATTAGTTTATAATATGTAGGTGCTTTGTTAAATATGTTACAGTTTATAAATTGTCTACTGTTGCCATAGCGTAATTCCACTGAATTTATATAGAAAACGATACGATTAGTAGCAATTAAGCAGTATATATGTATACCACCAACGAACCGACCAAGTATTCTCCATCTGCGGAGTTCGGGCAAACGAGCCGCATTTTAGTAGTCGAAGACGAAGAATTAATTCGAGAGATGTTAGTTTTGGCGTTAGAGGAAGAAGGCTACGAAGTAATCACAGCAGGCGATGGACGAGTAGCAGTTGAGAATTTAAAGAATAGCGAACCAAATTCAGGGGAACCTGGTTTTGATTTAGTGATTTTAGATTTAATGCTGCCGCAAATCAACGGTTTAGATATATGTCGCTTGATACGTCATCAAAATAACCCTGTCCCCATTTTAATGCTTAGTGCTAAAGGTAGCGAAACAGACCGCGTATTAGGTTTGGAAGTTGGGGCAGATGACTACTTGACCAAGCCTTTCAGCGTGCGCGAATTGGTTGCTCGGTGTCGGGCATTACTTCGCCGCCAGCGATTGAGCGCGTTGCCGCAAATACCTATATTGCAGTTCAAGGATGTCACTTTGTACCCGCAAGAATGTCGAGTATTGGTGCGCGGGCAGCAAGTCAGCTTGTCGCCGAAAGAATTCCGGCTGTTGGAAGTATTTATGAGCTATGCGCGACGAGTTTGGTCGCGGGAGCAATTGCTCGATCAAGTTTGGGGACCCGATTTTGTTGGCGATAGCAAGACTGTGGACGTACATATTCGCTGGTTGCGCGAGAAGTTGGAGAAAGACCCCAGTCATCCAGAATATATTGTGACTGTTCGTGGTTTTGGTTATCGCTTCGGATAGTTGTTAGCCTTAAGTTGTTCAGAAGTGAATAACAACTGACGATGTTAGGATTAGGATTTTGTTTAGGTTTAGCGGTTGGAATTGGGTTTTGGGTGTGGCAGCAGTTTCAGCTAAACCACTACCTCGAGCAGGTGCTGCAAACACAAACCACACGTTTTTCTAAGGTGGCGTTGCCATTGATTCCCCCTCTGCGGCATGAAATTGCCGCTTTCAGGCATCAAGGGCAGCATTTGCAGCAGCAGTTGCAAACTTACCAAGATTTATTGGAGTTTGCGCCGATTGGTTATTTGCAAGTTGATGAGGAAAATCAACTGCTGTGGTGTAACGAACAGGCACGAGAAATATTGCATTTGGAACGGTGGCAACCAGGGCAGGTACGCTTGTTGCTCGAATTGGTGCGCTCCTATGAACTCGACCGCTTGGTTGAGCAAACACGCGATCGCGCTTCGTTGCAAATTAAGGAGTGGGTGTTTCACCCCCCATGCGAGAATGCTGCGGCGATGGTAGAAGTAAAGTCTGTGGTATTGCGAGCTACCAGTTTACCTTTACCAAAAGGACAAGTCGGTGTGTTTCTCGAAAATCGTCAATCGATACTTGATATTAACCAAGCACGCGATCGCGCTTTTTCTGACCTGGCACACGAACTGAGAACCCCACTCACTTCGATCCGTTTGGTTGTAGAAACTTTGCAAGATCGCTTAGACTCACCCCTTAAGCGCTGGGTTGACCGCTTGATGGTGGAAGTTGACCGCTTAATTCATCTAGTGCAAAGCTGGTTAGACCTGACCCAGCTCGAAACTAACCCGAAAATGCAACTGCATCGTCAAGCTTTGGACATGCGATCGCTGATTCATTCCGTTTGGGAAACCCTCGAACCGCTGGCACAACGCAACCAAATTAAATTTTCCTACTGCGGACCCGACCATCTTTGGGTCAATGCCGACCAGTCTCGGATGTACCAAGTTTTTATCAATTTGCTTGACAATTGCATCAAATATAGTCCCGTTGGTGCTAGCATTTACGTCGAAGCTATAATTCTCTCAGAAAAGCATAATGAAAGTAATAATAGTTACGGCTTACCAATGATGCAAATTAATATCATTGACTCTGGAATTGGATTTACTGAAGAAGATTTGCCTCACGTATTCGAGCGATTTTACCGAGGTGATATTGCCCGTTCTCGTTCAACAACTGGAGAAACTAATTCTTCGACAGTAGTGGGGACAGGTTTAGGACTGGCAATCGTTCGGCAAATTATACTGGCTCATGGTGGTTCCATTAAAGCCATGAACGACCCGGAAATAGGCGGAGCGTGGATGCAAATACAACTACCAGAAGTAATGCCAAACTCCTATGGTTGAAACTATATTTAGAGACTATATTAATAAATATCTTCTCGTTTGAGAACGTAAAGCGTGAAAGCTCCCCCCCATAGTTACAATTCGGAAAAAGACCTGTTGACACGCGATATTCGGCGTTTAGAACGGGATGTCTTACGTATGGGTGCCTTAGTCGAAAAATCCTTCCGTCTAAGTCACCAAGCTTTATTTGCCCGCGATTTAAGTGCAGCCGAGGAACTCCCTCGCTTAGATAGAAAAATTGACAGCTTTTATAGACAAATCGAACTCGACTGCTCAGTAATGATGACCAGGCAAGCGCCTGCGGATAGAGATTTACGTTGCTTAAGTGCTTTTATGCAGTTGGTGCGCGATTTAGAGCGCATTGGTGACTATGCTGAAGATTTGGGCGAAATTGCAGTCAAAATATTTCCTTATCCAACCCATCCCTTATTAGCTGAAGTTGCGATGATGTCGCATCATGCCCAAGCGATGCTAGCTACGAGCTTGGTTGCACTAGCAGATTTAGATGAAGTGAACGGGCGCAGTATAAAACATCTTGATGATGCTGTTGATGATGCCTACGAGCAAGTTTACAATGCTCTCGCTCAACAGCGCGACGTTCAAGGCTGCCTAGAACCATATTTACTCTTAGGATTGGCAATTCGTTGTTTAGAACGCATGGCAGACCATGCAACGAATATTGGTCAACGAGTCGCTTACATTGTTACTGGCCAGCGAAATTAATGTTCTGGGCGAAAATTTTTGTGAGGTTACGAGAATCCAGGTTTCGTGATTACCCGGATTTTGAGCCTTATAGCATTTCTCAACCTACTGAGATACAGCCATTTTACACCAAGATAAGGGCGCAATGCCTTGCGCCCCTACAGATGTAACTCACCTGCCTGGGAACTGCCATACCACTTGTGAAAATTAATGGAATTTGATTCTAATGGTTCGTATCAAAAATTTTGATGGTATATATTGTTAACCGTAGGTTAGGCATCTTGCCTG
>JANNFJ010000501.1:0-3188 GCA_031379725.1 Calothrix sp. OTE_75_metabat_31 | reverse complement strand
TTGAAAGCTGGATTATCTTGAATGCGTGTAAAACCAACCCCACCAATTAAGCTTCCATTCGCAACAATTGGGCCCCCCATAACATGGGCGTGGTCGGGACGGGGGCAAATTATCTGCCATACTCCAGGTGTTAGTATCGACTCTTCGTGAACTGGGGCATGATTTTCGACTATGTAGCGCAAAATTGGATTATGTTCAATCGATGTAGCCAACTTCACAACTTCCGGAATATTGGATTCAATCGCAGGTAAATCATCAAAGAAAAATAGACCCCAACGTTGTGCGGCAAAATACTCGCTAACTTGAAGCATCACAAAGTGTCGCAGTTCTTGTTCGTTACGAGCATTTGCAATTGCCTGAAATAAAGATTGCAACGAATTTGTCATCATTCTATAAATTGTATACCTGCGAGGACTAGGCGCAATTAGGAATTAATTTTACTTTAGGT
The DNA here is from genome assembly GCA_031379725.1 of Calothrix sp. OTE_75_metabat_31. Lineage (GTDB taxonomy): Bacteria > Cyanobacteriota > Cyanobacteriia > Cyanobacteriales > Nostocaceae > JANNFJ01. The sequence continues at coordinate 2,740 of JANNFJ010000501.1, read as the reverse complement.
TCATAGCAGTTGCAGAGCAAAAATTAAAAACCATGTCCTATAATTATGCCCATCCAGAAGTCATTGTTGATACTCAATGGCTGGCTAATCATTTGAACGACCCCAATATCCGTATAATCGAAACAGATTTCGCTCCTCAACAAAATCATATACCTGGCGCAGTATTTTGGGATGCTTTCACCGATTTAATGTTGCCCGACCGACGTATAAATTTCGATGTGGTCAGCTTTGAACAATTACTAGCACGTTCAGGTATTGCAAACGACCATACAGTAATTACTTACGGCGACTATCCCGGCATTGGAGCCTGGTTATTTTGGTTGCTCAAAGTCTTTGGACATCAAGATGTACGGGTTCTCGACGGGGGTCGTCGCAAATGGATAGCCGAAGGACTAGCACTGACAGCAGAAAAGCCAATTATTACACCTACCCAATATCACGCTCAAAAACCCGATACCCAATTGCGGGCATTTTATGAAGATGTGAGGGAATCGATGGGGAAAGAAGATAGCGTACTAGTGGATGTGCGATCAATCTTTGAATATGATGGCAAATGGTTCATGATTAAACCTCCAGAACCTAATGAACGTGCTGGACATATACCAAATGCGGTGCATGTTAATTGCGAACTAGCAGTAAACGACGATGGAACTTTTAAATCAGTTCAAGAATTGCAGCAACTTTACAGTAGCAAAAGTATTACAAGTCACAAATCAATTATCACCTATTGCGCTGTCGGAGCGCGTTCAGCATTTACCTGGTTCGTCTTAAAGTATCTATTAGGCTATCCCCACATCCGTAATTATGATGGTTCGTGGAACGAATACAGTCAAATTTCGGACGCACCAATTGCGTAGGGGCGGGGTCTCCCCGCCCTTCCTCTCTGAATTGAACCATAAAGCTACATATGGAGGAGATGCGTAGGGGGGGTCTCCCCGCCCTTCCTCTCGACCAATTCCACATGTAGCAATTACAGTGGATTGCAAGTTTATAAAGTACAGCATATCATCCCGCAGTCAAGAGGGCGCAATGCCTTGCGCCCCTACATGGGTACTCGATTAGAATAAAAATTGCTGTATCAATTGAATCGGTATCAAACATCCCAATGTTGCTGAATCGAACCATAAAGCCGGATATAGAAACGTTACATATAACGTCTCTACAATAATTTTGATATTACGCAAAATCCTGCACTACACATAAAATCAGCAAGTCGATATTCTTCCACTAAGAAATCTCAAAATCAAAAGCAGCCCAAACTACTTGTACTCTATCCTCTACAAAGCAATAATAAAGCACCGCTATTGCCACAGGAACAAATTTGCGATGGATTACAACTTCAAGGAACTAGCCAAACTCTACAAAAATGCACTCCTCAATGATGTACTCCCATTTTGGGAAAATCATTCGATTGACTGGGAAAATGGCGGTTATTTTACTTGCTTAGACCGAGAAGGCAAAGTTTACGACACCGATAAATTTATTTGGTTGCAAAATCGTCAAGTATGGACTTTTTCGATGCTTGGCAACCAACTAGAAAAACGCGAAAACTGGCTCAAAATAGCTGAAAACGGCGCGGATTTTCTCGCACAATACGGACGTGATGCTGATGGTAATTGGTATTTTGCCTTAAATCGTCAAGGTCAGCCATTAGTCCAACCTTACAATATCTTTTCTGACTGCTTTGCTGCAATGGCTTTTAGTAAATATGCGCTCTTTTCGGGTGAGGAATCGGCGAAAGATATAGCAATGCAAGCTTATAATAATGTGTTGCGTCGTAAAGATAACCCCAAAGGAAAATATACTAAAGCTTATCCAGGTACTCGCGTCATGAAGTCGCTAGCAGTACCGATGATATTGGCAAACCTCACTTTAGAAATGGAATGGTTACTACCTAATGAAACTCTCGAAGAAGTCTTAGATGCAACTGTTCAAGAAGTAATGGGCGATTTTCTTGACAAAGAACGCGGATTAATGTTTGAAAATGTTACACCCGACGGTTCGCATCTCGATTGTTTTGATGGCAGGGTAATTAACCCTGGTCATGGTATCGAAGCAATGTGGTTTATTATGGATATTGCTAATCGCAAAAATGATAAAAAAACGATTAATCAAGCTGTTGATGTGGTGTTGAATATCCTTAACTTTGCTTGGGATAATGAATACGGCGGAATCTATTATTTTATGGACGCAAATGGTCATCCACCGCAACAATTGGAATGGGATCAGAAATTGTGGTGGGTACATTTAGAGACTTTGGTTGCGTTAGCAATGGGTTATAGATTGACTGGACGCGATGCATGTTGGCAATGGTATAAGAAGGTGCATGATTATTCTTGGTCGCATTTTGCTGATGCTGAATATGGCGAATGGTTTGGGTATTTGAATCGACGCGGAGAGGTGTTATTAAATCTTAAAGGTGGAAAATGGAAAGGGTGTTTTCACGTACCGCGTGCGTTGTATTTATGCTGGCAGCAGTTTGAGATGTTGGGTGAGAAGCTTATTTAATTTTGCAACAGTACAAGCTAAAGTAAAAATAGTTCATGGGGGATAGTTTGACTATGACTACTGTCACGCCAAAGCGATTTACAATCGACGATTATCATCGATTGATTGAACTCGGTTTTTTGACTGAGACGGATAGGGTTGAGTTAATCAGGGGGGAATTAGTTCAAATGGTAGCTCAGGGAACACCACATACATTTAGTTTAACTAGACTTTGCCGCCGACTCGATCGATT
>JANNFJ010000472.1:0-1944 GCA_031379725.1 Calothrix sp. OTE_75_metabat_31 | reverse complement strand
AGGAATCGCATATCGGGTATACTACAACTGAAAGGTTTTGCGTCCGAGAGCATGAATCTATAATTGATAATAATTACTAACAAGTGCGAAACTCAAAATACAGCAACTCAAACTAGATTCAGTTCAGCAAGAACAAAATTTACACTTGTTAGTAATTATTATCAATTATAGATTCATGCTCTCGGACGCAAAACCTTTCAGTTGTAGTATACCCGATATGCGATTCCTATCGAAAGCTGCCCTAACACATCCACAAAACCAGATTCCAATCGAAAGCTAAAGAAAATATAAATTAGATTTTTTATCAAAAAAAAGTGATATCTTGAATACATAAGCAAACGTTATAAGTCTTTGAAGTTTCATATATCGGTGAATCCGCTCTTTAATGTTTCAGCTTGACTATTGACTATTACTAAAGATGTCGTCAGAGTATTTAATCCTATTTTGAGTGCATATATTTAAGTTAATAAAACTTCAAAATAAACTTCAAACTCTTACCCCATATACCCTACACGCGAGTACAACAATACTTACCCCCACTACTATAAATACTCGCTCCTTGCCTTAAAAATACTAGTACCCCTGCCCGAAAAAAATATTTTAAATTCCCTTAATCTTTCCTATATCTGCATTTCAAGCATTGAGTACAAAGCTTAATAAATTCAATAAATCTTATCCACACTTTACCCCCTACCCTCAATTGGACGACTGATATAAAACTTATATCGCCAATCACCAAGAACGCCAACGAGCAATCAAACTTAATATATAGATTTGATTGCACGACAACGCTTCAAAGTGAGTGGAGGGATGAGATAGCACCATGCCCCTGTGGATACGAAGTCGCGGCTGAACGCACATAAAAGCCACAGGACATTGATTGCGACGAAACCCGTCTTAATCACTGTCCTGACCCGCGTCTCAAGCGTTGACACACATGCTTGCATACAAGGGTAATAAAACCTGCCCTACGCTTACTCAAATGTGAGTCAGCCATAACAGGACAATGTGAGTATCAGACGCGACTTCTTTTTTTCGATTTAGCACGGTAGCTACAACATCTCCCGCTCCTTGGCAGCCAGTCCACCCACCCTTCGCCAAACTACATGACACCACAATCTACAGGATTAACCAATCCCTTGATTACGGAACTCACACCAACCGAAGCAAAAGCAGGTGGCTGCGGATGCACTGGTAACAGCGCCACCGTGGAAATGGAAGAAAGCATCATAGCCCGCATAGCCAAGCATCCTTGCTATAGCGAGGAAGCGCACCATCATTACGCAAGGATGCACGTCGCCGTTGCCCCAGCTTGCAATATTCAATGCAACTATTAAATATATTGTTATAATGTTTGAAAGATAAGGCTTTTTGAAATTAATTTTAAAAATAACTTACTTTTAACTTAAATACCTGTTCAGCTAGTCTTAATTGTCAATTCTTTTTCTAAATTGATGACTTATTTCTGACTTAATAGCCTAATTTTATAGGCATTAGCTGTTAGCAATTAGCTGTTAAGTAGGTCAGCACAAATAAACCGAACTATGTAACGAAATGTAAAAAGCTCGAAGACCTTGCGCTCGCAGAGCGTGCCCGCTTCGGGCTTATGCTAAGTCGCAAAGCGACACGCTACGCGAACGTCGTACCTCCACCCCAATACTGCGTAGGTTTTGCTTTAGATCCCCCCAACCCCCCTTCTTAAGGGGGGCTAAAAGCCTTACAAAGTCCCCCAACTTATCGGGGGATAATGGTGGATCTATTTTAAGAAAACTTCTTAACCGAGCAGTATTGACCTCCACCCTGCGGGTTCTCCGTTGGCGCAGCCGCCCTGAAAGGGCTAGGAGTACGCAATGACAAAAGTATAGTTATGTTTTTTAACGCCCACCTACTTAGCTAAAAGCCAAAAGCCAAAAGCTAAAAGCCCTTTTTAATCTGTTAGTGGTT
>JANNFJ010000462.1:0-4055 GCA_031379725.1 Calothrix sp. OTE_75_metabat_31 | reverse complement strand
GGCAATGTTGGGACTGGGATAGTCCACAATTACCCGTTTGGAGTTTTTCGTGGGTGCAATACCCAAGCGTGCATCGGTTAGGATAGCATTGAGTTGGGTTTCTAGATATGTTGTTTTCAACCTGATATTAATAAACCCAGGCCCCGCAATTTCTGGTGCTTCGCAAATATCCGAGATATCGAGTTTCTGGACAATCGCTGTCGCAACTGCACGGGGTTGCTGCCCTAGCTTTTTGGCTAACGATAACGATACATTACACTGATAATCGCCAAATTTAGGATTATTCGTAGTCATCAACAGGGGGTCAGTGTTGGCATATTCAGTACCGAATGCGGCTGCGATCGCGCTTATGCATTTTTGCTTTAATTGTTCTTGTGTAGCGTTCATTTTAGTAGTTTCAATAACCTGATGGCTCTAAAATAGGAGGTTAACAAATGATTGTAAGGCTTAGTTAAGATTTTAAGACTTATTGTAATAGGTTACTTTGACTTGGATAACGTAGTTAAAATCGCCCATTTCCCTGAACAATATGCTTAACAGTTGTCAAACTTTCCAAATTAATCAACCCCCGCCGATGTCCCTTCTGATTAGACATCCCCAGAAACACAGCATCCCCACGTGAAGGATTGCGGGAAAACCGAGGAGAAGCATTAATATAAGTCGAAGCGCTATTGACTCCAAGGGCAAAATGCCGACTTTCTTGGTAGGATTCGGTAACTATACAATCGGCATGTCCGCTACTATATAAATTAATCCAGCGAATGGCCGCTTCTAAACTATCGACTAGTTTGAATGCGACAGTGCGGTTTAAATAAGCACTTCCCCACTCGCTATCTTGTGCTAACTGTAACTGGGGAAAGGCTTCAACTAGTTCGTTATCAGCTTTGATTTCAAAGCCCTTTTCTTTCAAACTATTAAATAATGTGACTAGCGATGAAGGTAAAGTTTGCCGATGGATTAGGACTTTTTCAATCGCGTTAACTGGGTCGGGTTCGCTTTGATGGCTATCAATAATCGTCCAACGTACCATATCTAAGCTACTATTGAGCGACCAATAAAGATGACAATTCCCCATTCCCGATTTCAATACGGGTACGGTTGATTGACGGACAACCTGCTGGATTAAACTCGAACGTCCGTAGGGAATCACCAAATTTACGTGTTGGTCTTGGGTGACTAAATCGCGGATTGATGTACCATCTTCGGCGCTGATAAATTCGATACAACCTGGTGGTAAACCAATTTCGGCGATCGCATCTTGTAATACAGTAGTAATGGCAGCATTAGAATGACTCGCTTCGGTACTGCCCTTAAGTATCAAACTATTTCCAGTTTTGATGCACATCCCAGCCGCAATTGCAGCCAATTCAGGGAAAGCTTCGTAAATCAAGGCAATAGCCCCCAATGGCATCAACTGCGAATAGGTTTGCGAATCTTCGAGTTGATAATCGGCAGTACGTACCCGTCGCAACGGGTCGGGTAACTCTCCTAACCGCTGCAAAATCTCTACCGTCATTTCTAACCGTTGGGGAGTCAGTTTCAACCAATCCAAAATCAATTCGGGTACAGCCATTTCTCGACTTGCTTCTAAATCGAGAGTATTGGCTTCCAAAATATCATCAAACGCGCTTTCAATCGCCTTTGCCATAGCTAACACAGCCCGACTGCGATCGACTCCCTTTGTAGTCGCTATTCGCAAAGAAGCGCTATGTGCCCGTTTGGCGCTAGCCATCGCTTTGTTATCATCGTCAAAAGCATCAACTGTCATGGACATTAACGTCTGTAGGTTAGCCACACCATCATTGCTGGCAAAATTGCCAATAGTACAGCTAGCATTGCCCAAGCAAGTATGTTATTACCGCTTGCCAAGCTTAATGCTAGTGGTAACCATATAACCACTAACACGAAAATAACCACCAGCGCTATGGGTAAATAATTTTCTCCCAATCGAGGATGGACAACATTCCAGCTATTACCCGTCCAACGCCAAGCTTTTTTGTAGGGATAGGAAGTGGAAAGTTGTTCTAAAGTGTAACCGTTGTCTTGAACCACGAAAATTTGCTGGCAGCTAGAACAACCGAAGGCTTCTGTCAGTGTAATCGGAACTAACCGCCCCCGGCGGCGACAGGGACAGGGATATTCGCTATTAAAGTCTAATTTCTCTGGTTTTTGTGATTGCACAAGCGTGATGGCTGAAACTTGAACGTGTTTATAGGATTTACGTTCGTCAACTATCCAATGCTAGCTAGCATTGAGTAAATGACATTGTAATTAAGTTTTTTCATAAAATTAGTCAATTTGTTTGACTCTTTTCTTAAGATATACTTATATTTAATTGTGAGAGCCAAAATTTAAATTGAGCTTTGCACCGAGTAACAGTAACAATTTTACTATCTATTTCTTTATAAGTGTAGTACATCTAACGCGGAGGCGACTAGCTAATACTTATAAAGATTTATTTATATGTTTCACTATTTAAAACTCAATTATTCCTAATCCTTCATATTCCCAAATTTTGGACTCCACCAACCTTTGGGTGTATTAAAATAAGCGACTTCTTTATGGTTTGGGTCGCTGCGTGCTTGGGGGTTGGAACACCGTAACATTACTTTACTTTGCCCATCTTTGGTATAACTATATTCTTCCAAAGGTTGCTTGCATACCGGACAAGTATATGCCCCCTTCTGGTCAGGTGATTTTTGCGAAGTTGATTTTCGAGTTGATTTTCGAGGAGTCTTTTTTACAGTAGCTGATGATTTTTGAGGACTTGTTTTTGGAGTTGATGTTTGAGGAATTTCTTCAGAAGTTGATTGAGTGCGAGGCGCAGCCCAAGCTTTGCTATAATCGTTCCAAAACATGACAATATTCTCGCATCCGCTGACGCACTTAAGGAAATACTTCTTCTTAACTTTGCTGCTGGGAATTTTAGCGAAATGATTATTACACTCAGGACAACGAGTTCGAGAATTTTCATATTTACGTTCGCTACCACCATAGGTCTTTGGTAGACTAGATGCAGCAATGGGAACCGTTTTTGCCTTTGCTAAGGCTTGGGCAAAATAACTTTGATGCCAATTTGTGAGATACTGCTGCCAGGGTTCTTTTCCTTGCGCGATCGCATCCAGGGCATTTTCCATCTTGGCAGTAAATTCTGTCTCTAGCAAGTCGGGTAATGCTTTCATCAAAAAAGCATCGACTTCCATACCCAAGGTAGTCGGTTGCAAGCTTTCTTTTGCTAACTGCACGTAATCGCGTTTTTTGAGGGTAGCAATCGTGGGAGAATAGGTACTGGGACGACCAATTCCTTTACGCTCCATCAACTGGACTAATTTTGGTTCGCTGTAACGTGGTGGTGGTTGGGTTTGTTTCTTCTCATGACCTGCATCAGCTAAAGTTAAGATTTGACCTTGCTGTAAATTCGGCAATATTGTATCTTTACTCAAATTCGCCCAATATCGAGCATATCCTAAAAACTCAACAATTTGCCCCCTTGCTTGCCAAAGGATTTGACCCGACTGAATAATTACAACTGTTTTCCGAAGCTGTGCAGGACGACATTGCGATGCTATGGCACGTTTCCAAATCATTACATACAAACTAAACTCATCTGGAAGCAATTCCAAACGTAACTGTGCAGAAGGTTTAAATACATCCGTTGGTCGAATCGCTTCGTGAGCTTCCTGAGCAGTTTTGTTACTGCGATGCCTCGTGGTTTTCTGGGGTACGTTTGCTGGGTCGTTTTGCTCCAACCATTTACGGGCACTATCTACGAACTCCGGACTCAACATTACCGAGTCGGTTCGCATGTACGTAATTAGACCTGCTTCGTACAACCTTTGTGCTACCTGCATGGTTTTCTCAGGAGCAAACTTTAACCTCGACCCCGCAGCTTGTTGTAAAGAGGAAGTAATAAAGGGTGGAGGTGGTTGACGGTAATTTATTTTGCCTTCGTATTCAACAACTTGGTGCGGATGCAGTTTTGCTTCCTCAACTAACCTTGTTGCTTCAGCTTCCGAAAGGACGCGGGTGGATTCAGGTTTTTCAGTGCTGTTAGT
>JANNFJ010000440.1:0-9165 GCA_031379725.1 Calothrix sp. OTE_75_metabat_31 | reverse complement strand
CCACCTGTAGAGACGCGTACTCCTTCGGAGAACCCGAAGGGTAATTTCGCGTCTTCATATAATATAGATAAAATTCGGATTGCTCTAGCATCTGACTATTTCACTCAAAAAGCTCAACCAGAAGCATTAGCAGCAGTAAAAAAAGTCGCAGATGCATTGAATGTCAAAAACTATATTACCATCCCCGAAGCACATCGCGCTCGTGCAGCAGCGTTTGTAATTACTGCTTGTGAAGGTGCAAACCTACATTTTCAGCAACTCAAAAATCGTCCGCAAGATTTTGACCCAGCAACTAGAGATAGGTTTCTTGCAGGTGCATTAATTCCTAGTCAATGGTACATTCAAGCACAACGCTTTCGCAAATGGTATCGAGATAAAGTCCGAGAAATATTCCAAAATGTCGATATTATCATCGCACCAACTACACCAATCGCTGCACCGTTAATTAACCAACAAACGATGCTTCTTGATGGTGAAGAAATATTAGTACGTCCGTATTTGGGACAATTTACCCAACCGCTATCATTTATTGGTTTACCCGTTTTATCCATACCAATTCAACGTCAAGGTAATTTACCTCTAGGAGTACAGTTAATTGCTGCACCTTATAATGAAGCTATGATTTTACAAGTAGCAGCAGTTCTCGAAGCAATGAGTATCACATCAGTCAGAGTCTTGTAATTAACTCAAATACAGCCACACTTACGCAAAAACCCTTCCAAACTCTCTTAACTCCGTGCCCTCTGCGTCCTCTGTGGTTCGTTTTCCCATTATTTTTATATCATCACACCTGAAGAAAAGCTTCTGGATAAACAATTCGACCTTTATAACCTGGTTGATAATTTCTCAAAACTTTAACCATAAAACCGAATTTCTTCAATTAGCTGTGCTTCATTTTCTTGTCCAAAAGCTAAATTATTTACTTCTGCAATTTTCTGGTAATCTAACTGGGTTTCGCAACGAATATTCATAGAAGCTTACAAATCATTAAAATTCGGCTTTTTCTTCTTACTTCCCTTAGATTTTTCCTTCTTAATCGAAGTACCTCCGAAACCTTTATTTTGTTCTTTCGCAGTCGTAATAACAGTCACATCATCAGAACTTAATTTTTCTAGACTTTCATTATCATTATCGATAAGCGAATCTGTTGTTGATTTCGTAACATCATCAACAGCAATCGATTCCTTAACCCTGGTTTCAATCGGTTTCGCATTATCTAAAATTGATTCCATTTGGGCAACGATATCACTTAAAGTACTTTCTTGTATCTTTTCTGAAGCAGCTTCTACAAATTGTTGCATCTGTGTAGTTTCATCCTCAATTACCTCAACTTCGAGAACATCATCACATGCAACTTCTCCAGCAGATTCAATCGTAGAATTATCTTGATGCAATTCTACAAATGGTGTTGTTACTTCCTTAACAATCTCAGTTTCAACAACTTGGATATTATCTGCTGTTATAACTTCCTCAACAGATTCAACCGTATAATTATCATCTTGATGCAATTCTAAAGATGGTGTGGTTGCTTCCTCAACTACAACCTCAAATTTCTGCGATGCTTCCGGTTGAAATTCCTCTAACTGATTGTCGTCACTTATACCTAAACTTTCGCGGACATCATCCCAACTCCCGACAATATCCTCAGCTACCAAGCTCGTATCAAAGGTATACTTAATTAGTGATGCAGACTCTTTTGCCTGTAAATTTACTAGTGAACTAACTATAAATCCATTAAGTTCGGCAGAATTTTGATTAAATTGTTTTAATTGACCAGTGAAAACGGCTACAATTTCGTTACGTGTATTTGGGTATTGATTAGCGATTTCTTCCAAACTATTAATAGCAGTAGTGCGATTTAAAAGACCGTGCGATCGCTCTCCAAGGTAAGTTTGAAGTTGGGGAATAGCCTTCTCGCCGATTGTACCGTAAACCTTGGGCATTTCCTCGGCGACGGCATCGTTATCTTCTAGGTCGAACAGAGGTAAAAGGACTGCGATCGCATCTTCGACTCGCAATTGTCCCAAAGCACGCCAAGCATGAATAGCAGCCCAAAATTGTGTACTATTAGAATCAGCACCCAGCAACTCGTTATCAACAGCCATCTTCATCAATTCTGGGACATGCTGCGAACCCAAACCCAATTCTGTAATATAGTCGCACTGCTGCTTACCTAAAGTCAGCAGTTTATTTACAGGAGGTTGATAGGTCGTGGGATTGGTCATCTGCTGTCTTTACGGTAGTAATGGATTGAAATAGCCAACTACCATGTATAACAGAAACTTACACTTGTTAACCACCCCTTTGCAAAAAATAACAACAGAAATTTATCAAAGAAAAGACAATTGGGTGGAATAACGAAAAATTTTTCAATAAATGGTTACATCCTTTAATTTGTCAAAAAACCGTAGGGGCACGATATCATCGTGCCCTATATTACGGTGGGATAACAAAAAATCCTTCAATAAAAGGTTACATCCTTTTAATTGGTTAGGTACTTATAGCGTTTCTCAACCCACTGAAGTACAGCCATTTTACACTAAGATAAGGGCGCAATGCCTTGCGCCCCTACATATGTATCTCACCTGGTTGATAACTGCTATGATAATGCTTCTTAATTATTTATTATCTCAGTTTGATTTCTTTTTTGTAAATACTGTCTACCCTGTTCGGTAATTTGCAAATAATCTTTCAAATTACCACTTTCTGGCATTTTAGAAATTTTTTTCCCCTGCAAATTCTCAATAAAACCAAAAGCACGCAAATGCCGTAATTCTTGTTCAAAAACACGCTGTCTTGTGAAAGGGAATACTTGGTGGCTAGCTAGTTTTTCAAGATGCTTCAATTCAAAATCGCTCACTAAGTTATTAATAAGGGTTTCTTTCTCAGTCTGTGTTTCAGCCATTTGTTGCTCTAAAAGTGTGATACGTTGAAGAATATTTGTAATTGCTTCAATATTCGCTGTATTCATTTCAATACTAGCCTTTTGACTACCTTGCTCGGCAATAATTTGATTCAAATCGAGTGTAATTCCATCTTTGGAAACTACTAGTTTTACTAGCTTATCTAGTAATTCAGAATTGAATAATAAAATGATAAATAAAACAACTATATCAGGAATATCAAACTTAGTCTTTACCAATCCCAAAGGGATTGCAGCAAAATAAACCAAGCTGAGAAATGAAATAGTTTTTAATAAGATAAAATTAAATTGATTTTGATTTTTAGTTTGAGAATTTGTCTCTTTCATATTGATTAACTGGAAATCTACTGCTGTAAGTAATGATTGGTGATACAAACCCATTAGTCAATGTTCCGGAAATAATACCTAGAGGGGGTTACTAGATCCCCGACTTCTTAAAGGATGCTGTTGGCGAATCAGGGGTATCGCCCCTCATTGAACGATTTTTCGTTATCCCACGGTATTGTAGGGGCACGATATATCGTGCCCCTACGGTATAAAGAAAACAAATTGAGAACGGCTCAGTTATTGCTCAAAAAGCTTTAATGTTGAAAGGTAAAGACGAAAAACACTGGATAGGTTTTCAACAACTCGATTCGGCAAATCATCATTGCTTAGGAGTTTGGAGAACAGATAATACTTGGCACGATGATATTAGAGTAAAAGCATCATTATTTTTACAAGCGAGAGATGATAAACATTGGATGAGATTTAGATACTTTACAGATGGGAAGTATGATACTTTTTGGGTTTGGAGTGTTAATGATAATTGGCATCATACTGTAAGAGTTGGTATAGCAAAAAAATAAGAGATTAACATGTTTCTCCTAGAATCAGGGTCTCTAATCCTCACGATATACCGTAAACTGGAGAAATTGAACGGGTAGTAACTTCTGTTTTACAATAGGAATGGAAGTCTACGGAATTTTTGTTGAAGGATATTGGCTGTATGTCCAAACCCAAACTTAGTGACGAGGAAATTACCCTACGTGGCAAAGAACTTTATAAAAATACCATTTGTCCAAAAGTAGAAACACCAGAAAACATCGGCAAAATTATCTCAATTAATGTTGAGACAGGCGAATATGAGATAGGTGATGATTTACTTGCCATAAGTATAAAGCTACGAACGAAACAAGCAGATGCAGCACTTTGGGCTGAAAGAATAGGCTTTAATGCCGTCTATGCGGTAGGTGGTACATTGGTTAGGACAGCACAGTGATAAATGGTACTGTAGTTGGTCTTCAAGCTCAAATGGGTGTAATTGTTTGTCTCCCAGGAAACTTAAACCTAGAAATTAAATGTGTTATTGATACAGGGTTTGAAGGCTTTTTGACCTTACCACCTGCTGCTATAGCTCAACTGGGTTTAACTTATGTCGCTAGAATCAACGCTAATCTTGCTGATAACTCAAACGTTGCAGCTAACGTTTATTCGGTAACTATTTTATGGAACGGTGTAGAGCGTGATGTGCCAGTTCTGGCTATGGGTCGTCGCCCATTAATTGGAACCGCATTACTTCAAGATTATCATCTGAGCATTGATTTTTGTGAAGGTGGAACAGTTGTGGGGAGCATCCAGTTTTGGCACATTTATAATTTTGTAGTGCGTTCGCGCAGCGTGCCCGCAGGGCTTACATCTTGCTCGCGTACTATATTAAGCGAGCAAGATGCTCGCACTACACGCCGAAATAAGATGCTCCCCAGTTGTGGTTGATGAGATTTTGTCATCTTGACCGCCAATTTAACACAATAGGTTAAGGGGGAAAGGGGGAAGGGTAAAACTACTTGTACATCAAGCTTTCTACACATGCATCCTTGAACGATACATCCCTTTCTTACAAGGCAGTATTTGGTTGGGTGTAACGTTCGTGTAACTCAACCAAAATTTTGCGTTACGTGCTAACACCCAACCTACGTTAATTATAAATTATTTAGCTAGACTAAACTTTTTGCTGCTTTCTGCTTGACAAATACACTGAACCACCCAAAGCGAACAGACCAACCAACAAAGATGGTTCAGGAATTGCTGTGTAGGTAAGGTTATCAATATTAAATCGTGGATCGGCAGCTGGACTTAAACCAAACTTACTTGCATCAAAATCTAGAACAGCTTTTTTGACTGCGGCTCCACTATAGCGAAATAATCCCTCAGATAAAACAGCCAACGGAGCCGTATTTACTGATGTAATTCCCAAAGATTTTAATCCCGCATCAAAAAGTTCCACCGTCAAAGCAGATGCTACGGGAGCAAATGATTCTAATCCGACATTAAATTGAAGTGCCGAAATTGGTTGTGCAAAATCAAGACTTAAAATACCCTTCCCATTTCCTTGCAAAAACGGTTGTTGAATATTAGCAAATACGTTAGGTGGAAATTGAGGAGGAAAAGATGAATTGTATGTTGCATCGGGAGAATCAACACCGTTTATTTTAAAATCAAAAGTCACCCCTTTAACCGTCAAGCCATTTGCTGGTGTAGGAGAACCTAACTCATCGAATGTCAGTATTTCCGCTTTAGCTGCATCTGCACTATAAAATGCAATACATACAGCACTAATAGCAAGAACCGATAATTTACGAATGATAGACATAGAACCCTAGTAACTTTACGTAAACTACTTAAACTTAAAACTTATCTTCATGAAATCAACAAATTAAATATGAAGTTCACACAAAGTTTATATAATTCAACTCAATTACGAAACTTGCTTGAAGTAAAAAACATCACATCTTGATACTTAAAAAAGCATATTATTTATAGACAAATGAAAACTATCTAAAGATAGAAATACCAATACCCCCAACTAAACAGACCCTTCAATACTCAATAAAAAAAGGTGAGCAAAGCCCACCCACTAATATTCTCTCATCCTCTCTGCGCCTTTGCGCCTGGTGCGCGAGATAAACTCCTAATTCGGAGGGTCAATCCTATTAACCAACGCTGCCCAAAGAATCATCGGAGAACCAACACCCAAACAGAACAACCATTGTTGGAAAGTTAACGGTGCAGTTTCAAACACCCTATTAATCAACGGCACATGTGAAAACACAATTTGTAATAGTATTGCCCCAATAATCCCAAACCCAATAGCCGGAACATCGACATTTTCCTCAATCGTCCCATCCATCTTCGCAATCAAATTTGGAATCAACTGACTAATACTAAACATATAGAAAATCCGTCCCGCAATTAATGCATTAATCGCCATAGTTCGCGCCAAAGCAATATTACCAGTCGTCGAACGAATATACTCAAACACACCGAATATCACGATCCAGTTAAATAGTGATATTGCTAAAATCCGTTTGATTCGACTACCAGAAAGCAACGGTTCATTAGGATTTCTTGGTGCTTGACTCATCACATTCTGTGCCTTCGGTTCAAAAGCCAAAGGAACAGTCATCGTAATCGAATTCAACATATTCAACCACAACACCTGCAAAGACAGAATCGGCAAATCCCTCGATAACAAAGTGCTTAAAAGAATCGTCATCGACTCCCCACCATTCACAGGCAAAATAAAACAAATAGCCTTCAAAAGATTCTTATAAACAGCCCGACCTTCCTCAACCGCAGCTTCAATCGAGGCAAAATTATCATCGGTCAGCAACATATCAGATGCTTCCTTCGCTACCTCAGTACCCGCACCACCCATTGCAATCCCGATGTCAGCTTGCTTCAATGCGGGTGCATCATTTACGCCATCCCCCGTCATCGCTACGACTTCACCCTTCGACTGCAATGCCTCTACTAAACGCAACTTCTGTTCAGGGGCAACACGAGCAAATACCACCCCTTCCTCAGCAACATGTGCCAATTCGGTCTTATCCATCTGTGCCAATTCCGTACCCGTAAAAGCCAGTACAGAGCCGTTCTTATTCATACCCATGCGTCGTGCGATCGCCTGCGCCGTGACTGCGTGGTCACCTGTAATCATTTTGACCTGAATACCCGCCTTTTGACAGGCATGTACAGCCTTAATTGCACTTTCACGGGGGGGGTCAATCATCCCTTGCAAACCCAGGAAAATCAATCCTGTCTCAATATCAGGATGGTCTACAGTATTCTGACTGTCGGGAACAATTTTCTTCGCCAATGCCAGTACCCGTAACCCCTGGCGTGCCATGATATTAACTTCACGCTCAATACTTGTTTCCTGGAGTGTCTCAACACAATCCATTGGTCGGGCTTGCCCAATATTATTAAGCATCCCATTACAACGCTTAATAATCGCCTCAACCGAACCTTTGACATAGATAGTATTACCCCTGGGCGTGCGATGCAGCGTTGCCATATACTGATAATCAGACTCGAAGGGAATTGCATCAAGTTTGGGCATTTGTCGAGCTAAATTAGATTGATTAAAACCAGCTTTATTCGCCGAAGCAATTAATGCGCCCTCGGTTGGGTCACCCATAACTACCCATTTACCATCTTTTTGTTCGAGTTGAGAGTCATTGCAAACAATCCCCGCCAAAAGGCATTCTTGTAAACCTTTCTCTCGATTCAAATCAACAGGAACTTCATCACGGATGATTTCCCCTTGAGGGTTGTATCCAACACCCGTTAATACATATTGATGTCCACCTGCGTAAACATTCTGTACGGTCATCTGATTCTCGGTCAGCGTCCCCGTTTTATCCGAACAAATTACTGTTGCACTTCCTAGTGTCTCCACCGCAGGCAACTTCCGAATAATTGCATTTCGCTTTGCCATTCGGGAAACACCGATAGCTAGCGTCACTGTAACTACCGCTGGTAATCCTTCGGGAATCGCACTCACAGTTAATGTGACCGCCGCTTCCAGCGCTTCTTGCAAACTTCTAGAATTGAGTCCGACAACAAATGTTAATGTTGCCAATCCTAAAACAACCCGCAGCCAGTTATGGCTAAACTTATCAAATTTCCGGGTTAATGGTGTAGCCAGATTAGTGTGTTGATCCATTAACTGGGAAATCTTCCCGGTTTCGGTATCATTCCCCGTGGCAACGACAACACCCGTCGCTTGCCCAAAGGTCACAAAACCACCCGCATAGGCCATATTTTTGCGATCGCCGATTGATGTTTCGGGGTGCAGGGTGTTTATATGCTTTTCGACGGCAACCGATTCACCTGTTAATGCAGATTCATCAATTTGACAATTTTTTACCTGCAATAACCGTAAATCTGCGGGGACTTTATCGCCAGATTGAAGTAAAACAACATCTCCCGGCACTAACTCGCGGGAGGGAACGCGAACTTTTTGACCATCGCGGATAATTGTGGTTTCAGTGGTAATAGCTTGGGCAAGGGCTGCGATCGCACCCTCTGCTTTCGACTCTTGAATAAACCCAATGATTGCATTGGTAGTCGTAACACCCCAAATTACCCCCGCATTCACAAAACTACCCGACAGCGCCTTTACCAAACCCGCACATAATAAAATAATCAGCAACGGTTGGTTAAATTGCAATAAGAATTTCTGCCATAGAGGCTTACCTTTCTTTCCCGTCAGTTCGTTCGCACCATACTTCGTGACTCGTTCCTTTACCTCAAAAGCGTTTAAGCCCTTTTCGGGAGAGCTTTCAAGAACCTTTAAAGTTTCGCCAATTTCCATCGAATGCCAAACTTTGGGCTGCCCCTGTGGCAGTCCAACGGCTGATACAACCTGCACCATAATTATGTTCCCCGAAGCAATATCAAAAAACTTGTGTTAAATTATTTTTAGCACGATTTGTTAGTGCTGTATGTGAGATAACACTTTTTTATTTTGATAAACATGATAAATTCCATCTATGGTTATTGCCCATAAAGGAGTTAAGTGAGTATGCTTTGCCTACAGGTTGGGTTAAAAACAAGAGGCAGAAGACACGTGTACTTGAATTTGTCTACGCCATTAGAATTAATTGGGCGTTCGGGAGAATTTCAGCGAATTGTTGAAATTTTGGCGCAAGATGGAGACTTGCTAATTGCGGGAGTACCTGGTAGTGGCAGACGGACGCTGGTGCGGTCGGCAGCTTCTGAAGTTGGGGCAATAGTTTTAGAAGTTGATTGCATCCGCGCTACTGATGGCGATCGCTTTTTGCAGTTGCTAGCAGAAGCGATTAGTCAAAATTTTGATGCGATGCAAATTCAAAGTTGGGTAAAAACAACAGCCAGCGATTTTTTTACGTTCCGCAATGACGAAAGTGGTGGCAAACTAAAATTATTGCGTTCATCCC
>JANNFJ010000425.1:0-3112 GCA_031379725.1 Calothrix sp. OTE_75_metabat_31 | reverse complement strand
GGCAATTAAGTCAGATAACTTAAATCAATGGCTTAAAATCAAACATACTAAACTAGTATTAATACTTGATGGCTTGGATGAATTGCCTTTTAATCGCAATACCATGAGTCCGGGAAAATTTGTGCAACAGTTACTCAAGTTACAATCGAATACTCAGCACAAAATTGTTTTAACAAGTCGTTCTCAAGAATTGCCAATTGATGATGAAATCCAACTGCGACGCATTGTAATTCAACCATTTGAACAAGAAGAACTGCGAATCTGGTTTCAAAATTGGGCAACGTTACAATCAATACCTATTGCTCAAAATTTATTTACTTTCTTGAAACAAGCAGGATTATTTTCTGCTAAATCAACTTTACCAGAACTCGCTGCCCTTGTTCGGCAACCGTTGACGCTCTATTTACTGGGTATTTTACACCGGGATGGATTTTTTGATAATGAGATACTCAAATTAGCTGCTGATAATCAGCAAGTTGGTAATGCCGATTTATTATGGGAAATTTACCAACGTCTTAACCTCAAACTCCAGGAACCTCAGAATTTACTCGCAGAACTTGAGAATATAGCGTTGTTAATATTACATTCCCGGTGTCATCATATTAAATCTAATATGCTCCCTGACACTTGTGGGTTAAATATAGCCAAGGGGTTAGAAACCCGGTTTCTGATTTCTCATAGTCCTAACAACACAATTCCCGCATTTTATTTCCATTGTTCAACCACCGACAACACACCACTAACCAGGATTGAATTTTCCCATAACAAACTTGGCGAATTTATTACTGCTGAAGCAATTATTGCTAAACTAAAATTACTTACCCAACACAAACGCAATAGTTACGGCGAATACATCCCTGTTATTGACTCAATTACTAGTGTTGCACAGCACTTATATAAGCTACTGGGTTTCAGCATTATTACTGAAGAACTTGAAGCATTAGTAATATCTGGATTGCGACAGGCAAAAACCCAAGGATTTTCGTTTGAACAATTATGCGATCGCTTGCTGCAATTTTGGTATCCTTACTGCCAGGGACGTTGGCTTGATGAAGGTATTGCACACGAAGCTTGGAATTATTTTCAAACATTAGACAATTACAATAATGTTGAGCAAATCAACGCAGCAGTCGGATTAAATCTGTTTTTTTTACTTAACGCTTGTCACCGTGAAGCAAAACGCTGGTTTTTCCCTTGTCGTAACCCATCGAATCGGGAAGAATTTCAACCCCATTTACTATCAACAATAATCAATCGGTCTGCAATTTTAGCACCCCAGGTTTTCCAAAGACGCACCAATTTCAAATTTGCCACTGTCAACTTATCAGACACCGACTTAACTCAAGTCGTCCTCATGCAAGTCGATTTAGGAGGAGTAAATTTAAGTGGGGCAAATTTAACGAGTGCAAATCTAAGTAATGTGAATTTAACTAGTGCAAATTTAATCGGTGCAAATCTAAGTAATGCAAATTTAGCGGGTGCAAATTTAACTAGTGCAAATCTAACGAGTGTAAACCTTACAAATGCAAACCTCACAAATGCAAAACTTCAATCTGCAATTTTGACGAATGCCTGTTTGCACAATGCAATACTTAGTGAGGTAGATAAAGAAGCAGCAAAACTTCAGGGTGCAATATTTGTTTTCAAAGAATGGGTAGTACTCAAACAGTTGCTGGTGCGATACGATCGAATATCGTTGCCAGGGGCATCGCAAGTCAACCCCGATACCTTGGATTCAACGGCCAATACAGAAATCTGGTTTTCCAACATTCCGCAAATTGGATTAATTGAAAGCATTGAGGGTGAAGTATTATCCGAAGATTTATACGAAGATGAAGCAGATGACGAAACAGTAAGTTTTTAGAAAGATGGGGAGAAAATTGCAAGTTTTGCCTCCCTACCTCCTTACTCCCTACTGCCCACTCCCTTCCCCTTCCCCATTCCGATAACCAAAAAAGTTAATATTGTAATCTGTAATCCTGACTCCAGTTTGTGCTTGGATTTGATTAATTAAATCTTCAGGCAATTCAACATGTACGTCGAGAATTTGATTAGTATCCAAACAGGTAACGTGACTGTGGGAATCGCTAATATTACCGTACAAACGTCCATCGCAACGTTCGATACACTCGATAATATTTTGTGACGATAACGCTTCGAGATTTTGATATACTGAAGTGTGACCGATACCTTTGCCTTGTTGGTTTAAACGGTCGTAAATTTCTCTTGCCGAAAGGTGTTCTTGTTCGTGCCAAAGCAATTCTAAAATAAAACGACGCTGACGACTAACACGCATACCCAAATTTTGACACCTTTCAAGTGCATCTTCCAGGGAACGAATAGGTTTTGGTGTCGATATAGTTGACTTTTGCATATGTAAATTTTTAATTATTTAGCTACTTTTCGCTTTCTCTATGTCTAATTATTGATTCTATATATTCCCAAAACGTGCAACTTTTAACGTAACCGCTTTGTGCATCCCTAACTTATAACCGTTTATTAAGCCGTTTACCTGAAAGTACAACTTAGTTTAGGTATTATTACACTTGTTATTTTTATGGTTGTTGATAGTTACTCGTTGCCACTTGAATCTAAATCAAACTCATTACAACTTTAGCTTAAAATCACGATTATCGTCTACTGATGGGTAAAAGTAGACAAATAAATGTTTGCTTCCACTGTCGGAAAATTAAGTAATTTTCGCAATATTGGCATAACCGCTCTAAAAAAATCTCAAAAGGTAAGCAAATATACTGAAGGTAGTGCGTAGGCAAAGCCAGCCCGCAGGGCTTGCATCTTACTCGCTTACTATTATGATACGCGAGCAAGATGCTCGCACTACTGAATATTATTGAACCCCTCAAAACTTATGACACGAACCACTACTGTTCCATGTCATAAGTTTTAATGGGTTGCTGTAGTGCGAGCATCTTGCTCGCTTTATATAGTACGCGAGCAGGATGCTCGCACTACAAAATATTTTTTAACACCTCAGAACTAATGACACGAAGCACTACTAGTCCGTGTCATTAATTCTGATGGGTTGTAGGTTGGGTGTAGCGTAAGCGAAACCCAACATTTAATAGTTGGGTTCCACTGAGTCCCAAGGGGA
>JANNFJ010000410.1:0-9810 GCA_031379725.1 Calothrix sp. OTE_75_metabat_31 | reverse complement strand
GGCGTGCTGCCATTACATGAGAGAAAAATATAAGGATAAAAATAATTAATTTAATCATCACTTTTTAACATTAATTAATGTATTAAATCTAAACATTACTAATCTGCTACACTTTTAATTTTTAGATTTAATACATTAATTAATGTTAAAAAGTGATGATTAAATTAATTATTTTTATCCTTATATTTTTCTCTCATGTAATGGCAGCACGCCCTTTCTTTTTACAAGTACGTAAGGGGGAAATACCTAATACATCTGATTTTGCAGCTATTTCTATAATTTTATATTATGATTTAGGACTAGGAATCGAAACATTTTCGTCAAGTTATGAAAATATTTATTTTATACCATTTTTTCATGATAATGAGAATACATTAATACAAGGATTTATACTTCTATTTGTAGCTCCTTGGTTATTCCATTTAGGGTCTTTTATTAAAAACAAAAAATTAAGTAAAAATCGAGAACAACATCCCTCATATCTGAAAAAGTCTAGACAGATTTTGTTTTATTCATTAACAATATCTATTTCTATTGGATTAGCATTTTTCGGATATTACTTAATATCTCAAAATCAGTATTTATGGGTTGCTAGACAGCAAATTGGTGAAGAATTAGGAGCTTTAGTAATTATTCTATACTTACCTATGCATTTTTTATCTTTTTATGTAAGGCAGTTTCAGGCAAATACTAAGATAGGGTTATTTTTCTGCTTATTGTTAGCATTAACAAGTATTATGGCAACAATTGGAATAGCTCAAAGAACTACTATATTACTACCTATTCTAATAGTAGTATTATTTAAAACTAGAATATCCTTGTCTAAGTTAATATTATTTTTTATTGCAGGAGCAATAATTGCAGCAGCTGTTTTACCTATATTCAAGTGGCAGTATGCTTCGGAAAATTATGCAATAAATGATTTAGTACAAGAAACTATTATTAATGATTTTTATAGGGGTAATATTCTAGCAACTACATTAGAAAAAGCTGAAGCATTAGGAACAAATATTATGCCCTACCCAATGTCTGGGTACGTTTACTCTCTATTGTTTTATATTCCTCGTCAAATAGCACCTTTTAAAGGATG
Organism: Calothrix sp. OTE_75_metabat_31; assembly: GCA_031379725.1. Lineage (GTDB taxonomy): Bacteria > Cyanobacteriota > Cyanobacteriia > Cyanobacteriales > Nostocaceae > JANNFJ01. The sequence continues at coordinate 8,720 of JANNFJ010000410.1, read as the reverse complement.
GTCTACAGGACAAACTTTTACTAGTAATATAGATAAAACTCGTATTGAAGATACCAATTGGCAATTTGGAATTGGTGTAATTGAAGAACTTTTGTTGAATATAGGTTTTTGGTGCTGTATCCCTGGTTTAGTTGTCTATGGGATGTGTATGAGCTTTTTAGATAAACTTTCATGGCGCATACCATCACTTTTAATTTCAACTAGACTTGCAGGTATTTGGCTTTGTGGTTATGAACTATCTACTCTAATATTACTTTTTGGAACTATGGCTATCGTCAGTTTATTACTTCATTACACATTTGTAGATACAAATAAGAGTCTTTTTTAAATATATACTATAGCAACCCTAAATCATTTGTGAAATCTCCTCTTCCTCTCTTGCTCCGTGTCCTCTGCGTCTAATAAGGTCATTCCTCTTTATATTTTTTACAAATCATCTAGCATTGCTATATACAAAACTATTAATTGGAAATACAATCTTAAATCATAGCTTAAATTATGGGATCTTTTAGAAAATAATTTATACTAATAAATTAATGCTTAATTTTATAGATTTTCCAGTATTTAAATGAATACTTTTAACATCAACAAGACTAAGTAGCAAGAGGGAATTTATACAAACAAGTATTCTTCTCATATCAATATAATCTGAAGAACAAAGATATACAAATTACTATTTACATTTATTATTATGAATTATAAATTAACAGTTGGCATATCTTTCAAAAATCCTGGGGAGTACTTTCGATTGGCCTTGCAGTCTGTTTTTGCACAAACATTTATCGATTGGGAACTAATTTTAATCGATGATGGTTCTACAGATGATTCATTGAGTTTGGCCAAAAGTATCAAAGATAAACGAGTACGTGTTTATAGTGATGGAAAATCTAAAGGATTAAGTGTACGATTAAACGAAATGATCCAACTTACTAACTCACCTTATTTTTTCCGAATGGATGCAGACGATATTATGCATCCTCATCGTTTAGAAAAACAGTACCAACTGTTAATTCAATATGATGAAGATACAGTTATTGGAACATCTGCATATTCTATAAATACGAATTCTTCTATAGTTGGTTTGAAATCTAGTCGGCAAAATCAAGAACTAGGTTTTAATGCTAGACATAGCTTTTGGCATCCAACTGTAGCTGCTTCAACTACATGGTTTCGCAATAATGTATATAGTGAAAACTTTATTTATAAACGTTCTGAAGACGCAGAGTTATGGTGCAGAACTACAAGTAAAACAAAATTTATAAATTTAGATAGACCCTTATTTTTTTACCGGGAGAGCGGAAACTTTTCATTTAATAATTATTTAGGTACATCATTAGGATTACTACACTTAATTCACAATAATTTCAATTATCCAAAAACCAAATGTATTTACTTATTTACTCGTGAATTAATTAAGCTATGGATTATTTTTTTCCTGAGTAGTTTAGGATTTAATAACTATTTAGTGTCTCATCGATATAAACCATTAAGCTATCAAGAACTAGAAATCGCAAATATAGCCTTGTTGATTGTCAAAAAACAGCAGTTACCTATAGAGTAAAATTTAATGGTTAAAGTTATACATAACATTCATTTTCCTATTAGCGCACGTTCTTTCGTAACACCAATCGTTGCTCATTTAAATAAGTTTCAAATTTCTACTGAACTTTGGGTAGAAAATCACCCTAAACATTTAAATGTAATACAGCAAATGAATGTTCCTAAACAATTTATATCTAGCGACATAGTTTTTAATCCTATAAAGTTTCTTCGTAGATTATCTGATTACAGTCATCAATTGAAAAAAACTCAACCTCAGATTATTCATGCCCATCAAACTCGCGCTTCATTAATTCCTCTGCTAGCTGCTTACCTAGAAAAAGTACCGATACGGGTATACCATAATCACGGTTTACCATATTTGGGATATCGAGGAATTTTACGCTGGTTCCTACGAAGCCTAGAAGTAATTAACATAAGCCTAGCGACTCATACATTATTCGTTAGCCACTCTAATTTAACAGCAGCAAGAGTAGATAAGTTGCTACCTAAAAATCAAGGTGCTGTACTGGCTAATGGTTCTGCTGTTGGTATTGATCTGCTAGAGTATGAATTGGGCCGTTTTACTGGAGATTTTACAAAACAAGCTCGGAAAAAATTTGGAATTTCTGAGACTGCTTTCGTACTGGCTTATGTCGGTCGTCCAGTTAAGCGCAAAGGCTTCCACCTATTGCTCAAAGCATGGCAAGAGTCTGCTTTAGGTACACAAAACAATGTTCTTTTGATCGCAGGTTGCACTGCTGCTGAATGTGATAACGTTTTAGGCTATTCAATACCAGGTGTAAAAGCATTTGGCTATCTGAGTAATTTACACGAGTTTTATAGTGCTTGTGACGCAGTTACTTTACCTAGCGAACATGAAGGATTTGGTTATTCTTTACTTGAGGGCTCTGCTGCTGGAAAGCCTTTAATTGGCACTTGCATACCTGGTATTAGCTGTGCAATTAAACACAATCAAACTGGTTTACTCGTTCCTGTTAATGATGAAATAACTTTAGCTAAGGCAATCAAAAAATTAGCATTCGACCCACAACTGCGAGCGTACTTAGGACAAAACGCTAGAAAACGAGTAGAAGAAGAATTTACTAGAGAAATAGTCTTAGCCAGCTTGTTAGATTATTACCGAACAGAACTACATTATCCAAACGAGGATTAAACCTCGCCCCTGTTCTCCCACTCACAACCCACAAAAGCGATCGCACTCCATCCCTAAAGATTGTTACGGCTTTCACGCACCCGACTTGATAATAAAACTTAATAATTTACTTATTGGCAGTTCATAAAAGCATATCTGGCTTTAGTTCCTTTGCGGCAACCGACTTATTCTTAACCCTCTTAGATGCTGTTATGCTAGAGACAGTGGCTGATTGTTTGTTTTGGGAGGGATCGTGAGTATTGATGAATTGATTCGACAAGCTTTGCTACTTCCGCTCAATGAACAGTTGCGGCTGGCGGCGCATTTGGTAGAATCTGCCCGGAAGCAATATCCAGCATACCAAGTTCATCCTCATAGGAATGAAATTCAAGGGTCTGCGCCCGATCCTTTGGTAGGACAGAATGCTCAAAAGTGGGTATCCCCAACGAGGATCGCAGAACGCAAACTGGGACTTCATCCAGGTGTTTTTGTAGTTCATGATGATTTTGATGAGCCGTTGCCCGATAGTTTCTGGCTAGGTGAAGCATGAAACTTTTGCTTGATACCCATACATTCATGTGGTGGGATAGTAATCCAAATCAGGGTTTCGGGCAACGCATAATCAATTTCCACAAGATGTCGATGTCTATTGTATGGAGAGAGGCACTTATTGAGAAATGCGATCTGCGCGAGTCAACGATTAAATAGAAATCGACACAACCCGAATCTCCGTAACCCGATGGATAGGCTTAGTTATTTTTTCAGTAGTCACAAATTTATGGGCATTAATTGACAAAGCAGCCGCAATATTTAGAGCATCCATAGCAGCTAATCCATAAACGCGAGCAATACGTGAGCTGATATGAATAATCGCATTTAAATCTTCTGCCCATAGAGTTACAGCATCAAAAAAAAGCTGTATAAAATTCAACCTCTACAGGCTGTCTATTGTATACTGCTTTTGGTAAAGTTTCCAGTTGCACAAACACGCTTGTTGCGAATAAACGAGTTGAATCATCTAAAATTTCCGTGGCTTTGAGGCTAACTTCATTAACCCCTCGAAAAGCATTAATCAAAACACCAGAATCAAGATAAGTAACTTTATTACTCATTATATCCGCCCCGACGTTCGGCTAGTTCTTGTTCTAGTTCTGATTCGGTAAGCAGTTGCATCCCTTGGGCGATACCATCTTCGATGGTTGCCAAGGGCATCGCACGCTGTCGAATTTCCCACAGTTTTTGACCTAAAGGAGTTTGGGGTACAAATTTCTTGATAGTAGTTGGCAACTTTAAAGATTTTGCCAATGCCAATACCTGTTCTTGGGCATCAGGAGGTAATTCGCGCCAATATTCTAATAATTGTTCTTCTTTAGCCATTGATCTACCTGCTAGATAAGACAAGCAACAATACACTATTTTAATTCTACTAAAATACCGGGAAACATTAGATATCTTTAAAAAACGTTGCCCAAAAGCTTTGATGTAAGGGGGTAATGCCTACCCTGCAAGAAGCAAGCAACGCAATGACTGTAAATATATTTGTCTGCCTACTTATAGTACTAAAAGCACAAGAAATATTGTAAAATCGAAAAAAGCTTTCGATCTGGCTGTTATGTATCAAACAGATCCACCTCAACCGCCGCAGGAAGTCCTGCCGACAATGTACGATTTACCAAGCGAAAATCCAGAGGAACCTGGTTTGCCTGATGAATTTCACAGTCTACAACCCCAATTGCTACGAGAAACTTTCCAAACTCCAAGTTACCCAGTAGAGGAAATTTTTACAGGTACTGATTTAAATCTTTACTACGACTCTCGTAACCCTTTATGGTACAAACGTCCAGATTGGTTTGCTGTTGTAGGAGTTTCTCGTCTTTATCAACAGCGAGAAATGCGTTTATCCTACGTAGTTTGGCAGGAAGGAATCGACCCGTTTATAGTGGTAGAATTGCTTTCTCCAGGTACTGAAAAAGAAGATTTAGGTCAAAGTTTACGGGATGTAACTAAGCCTGCAACTAAATGGGAAGTTTATGAGCGTATTCTTCGCGTTCCTTATTATGTTGTATTTAGCCGATACACGAACGAATTACGTATTTTTGAGTTGAAAGGAACACGCTATCAGCAGCTAATCTTGATTGATGAACGATTTTGGCTTGCTGAGTTAGAGTTAGGTCTGGGTTTGTGGGAGGGGAGTTATCAAGGAGTGGATGGATCGTGGTTGCGCTGGTATGATGTAGCAGGTAACTGGATACTAACTCCATCTGAACGAGCCGAAGAAGAACACAAACAACGAGAATTGTCTGAACAAAGGGCCGAACAGGAATATCAAAGGGCTGAACAGGAACATCAAAGGGCTGAACAATTGGCACAAAGATTGCGGGATTTAGGTATTGACCCCGAACAGCTATGAATATATACTGCGAGCGGTTAGCTGCTAGCAATTAGCTATTAGCCAAAAGCTAATCGTTAAGTGCTAACAGCCATTCTAAAAGTTTAATTTTTATGCGTTTTTAGTATAGTTATAGTGTTTCTTGCATCCCAAACTCAGTAAATTGACGTATGTAGGGTTCATGAAATGCCAGGATAATATCCTGCTTGGGCACTCCCATTTCAACCAGTCGATTAGCAATTCCTTCTTCCGTGCCATCATGCTGAATCCAGATTTTCCCATGCTTGATATCAAGATGTAAAATACAGCCAAAATCGCGTTTATTTCCACGCCAGCCAACATAAAGCAGTTGGTAATGGTCTTGCTGGTCATCAAAAATTGTCTGCACCTCATACTCTTCGGCATTTCTTGGCTGCATTGAAGCTCGAAGACATCGTTCTGAAAGAAGATGTCGAATATATTGGCGATATTGTTCTACAGCCATTGGTGAATAACCTCCTGTTGCACATCGTAAGTTACTAACCGCAACGGGTAAAATCTAGACTTTTGTCATGCTGACGAAGGAAGCATCTTTATGCTTTTAGGTTAGTTGAAAAGTAAATTTTTAACCCGTTTTGAGTATAAGACCTAATACCATTTTTATATGAAAATGCAATTATTAGCCTGCGGTAGCGCAGGCTTTGTTCCAATTAGACCCAGGCTTATAGCCCGGAGTCGGTCTATGCAGTCTCACATAGAATTGGTATAAGCTCGATCTAACGAGTGCGATCGCACTCCCATAAACAAGAACCCCAACTTCAAAAAAAGTCGAGGTTCCGAAGTGCCAACTAATGGCGTTATTCAATTTTCAAATGCTTAATCACCGACTGCACATCTTTGTCCCCGCGTCCCGAACAATTAATAACAAGGCGCGGACTAGCAGTAAGCTGAGGGCAGAGCGTTTCTAGGAATGCGATCGCATGTGAAGTTTCCAAAGCCGGAATAATCCCTTCCAATTTCGATAATCTTTGAAAAGCATCTAACGCTTCAGTGTCAGTAACGCCGTAATATTCGGCACGGCCATAATCTTTCAAAAAGCTGTGTTCTGGCCCCACACCAGGATAATCCAAACCAGCGCTAATCGAATGCGGCTCAATCACTTGCCCTTCGTCATCTTGCAACAAGTAACTCATTGCCCCATGCAACACACCAATTCTACCCTTAGTCAAAGTTGCCGCGTGCTTATCAGTGTTTACACTGAAGCCAGCCGCTTCTACACCAATAATTCGTACACTCGACTCATTAATAAACTCGTGAAATAGCCCCATTGCATTCGAGCCACCAGCCACACAAGCCATTAAAATATCCGGTAAACCGCCCCATTTTTCCATCGCTTGAGCGCGGGTTTCTTGCCCAATCACCGCATGGAAATCACGTACCATCATCGGATAAGGGTGGGGACCAGCAACCGAACCAAGTATGTAGTGCGTAGTTTCCACGTTCGTCACCCAATCTCGAATCGCTTCGGAAGTCGCATCCTTGAGTGTACCCGTTCCCGATTCCACCGGACGCACTTCTGCCCCCATCAACCGCATTCTAAATACATTCAAAGATTGACGTTCCATATCATGAACGCCCATATATATTATGCATTCTAACCCAAAGCGAGCGCACACTGTAGCGGTTGCAACTCCGTGCTGTCCGGCTCCAGTTTCGGCGATAATGCGCTGTTTGCCCATACGCTTTGCTAATAATACCTGACCGAGAGCGTTATTAATTTTGTGAGCGCCTGTATGATTTAAATCTTCGCGCTTTAAGTAAATCTGTGCCCCACTACCATCGGGACGGGCATAATGTGCCGTGAGACGTTCAGCAAAGTACAGCGGTGTCGCGCGTCCGACGTAATCGCGCAATAATTGCTGTAATTCGGCTTGAAAACCTGGTTCGTTGCGGTATTGATAATAAGCAACTTCGAGTTCAGCAAGTGCTGGCATCAAAGTTTCAGGGACATATTTACCACCGAAGCGTCCGAAGCGTCCAAGTGCGTCGGGACGTTGTGTAGTTTGGAACTTGGGGTTTATGGGTGTAATGGTCACGACTAAATTTTTGCAATTAGGGGATGACCTTAATTATAAGTAGGGAAAGGGGACGATACGCTAAACTTAAGAACGAAGCATAACATAGCTACAAAGCGCATGACTCCTAAAAAAGGTAATTCTCCAGACGGTTTTTCTTACCGTGAATTTGGCGATGACAACTCAGCAGCTTTTGAACGAGGAGTTCAAGAACTGCCACCAAATCAACAAAATGTCCGCGTCCAAGCAACCCGTGCAGGACGTAAGGGTAAAACAGTGACTATAATTACTGGGTTTCAAAGTAAAACAGAAACTTTGGAAGCATTATTAAAACAATTAAAAAGCCAATGCGGTACTGGTGGGACTTTGAAGGATAATGAAATCGAAATTCAAGGCGACCACAAGCAGAAAATTTTAGAAACTCTGATTAAATTAGGTTATAAAGCGAAAATTAGCGGTGGTTAATTAATGGGCGTTATTGAATTTAATCTAGCAGTTATTTACTTTTGCTAAATGTTATGTTAGACATGCATATAAATTAAGCTTTGCTTTAAATCAGTTTTAGCGAATAGGAGGCAATCATGGATTTAGTTAGACTTATTTGTGCAATTTTTCTACCCCCATTAGGAGTATTTTTACAAGTTGGCATTGGGATGGATTTTTGGATTAATATAGTTTTGACATTGTTCGGATATATACCTGGAGTAATTCACGCGGTTTGGGTAATTGCAAGGAAGTAAATATTACTCAATCAAGTAAAACAATCTCATAATTTTTATCCAACAAAGAGTCAATAGATACAGCACTGTAGGGTGCGTTAGATGCAAGTCGTAACGCACCATTTTTAAGGGTTTTGTACATTATTCTAGATATTTATAAAAGCATAGCCCAGGCTATGCCAACAAAAATACAGCCATTTTACACCAAGATAAGGGCGCAATGCCTTGCGCCCCTACATATTTACCTCACCTGCTTGGTAATTGCTATATATTAATATCGACGACAATTTCATACATTTAGGGATATAAACACTGCGAATTTTCTCAAACATTATTTATGAAACATGTCATACGCTAACTTTATAATTAGTACCGAAACAACTGCTAAAAAGAAAACCCTTACAAAAGCGCTACCTTTAACAATTGCCATTCTTGCCCCTACGATACCACCGATAACGCTGAATAGAGCCATCGGAATCGCAATATGATATAAAATTTGATTGATTGATGCAAAGTATATTAACGCTGAGAGATTAGTAGACAAGTTAATAATTTTAGAAATTGCCGACGCTCGAATAAAATCAAAGCCCAAAACTGCAATAAATAAAAATATTAAAAAGCTACCCGTTCCCGGTCCAAAGAAACCATCATAGAAACCGATAGCAGCAGCAATCAACATCATATAATAAGTAACTTTATTGCCTTGATATTTAGGTTGATATTCCGAACCAAAATCTTTTCTAAAAAATGTATATATTGCAACTATTACTAGCAAAACAAGTATAAGGGGGCGCAAAATCTCACTGTTAATTAAACTGACTGTCTTAGCTCCTAAAAAAGAGAATATTAGCGCTGTAATTGCG
>JANNFJ010000393.1:0-4312 GCA_031379725.1 Calothrix sp. OTE_75_metabat_31 | reverse complement strand
GGTTGGGGGGATCAATTTCTTAACCGAGCAGTATTGACCCCGCCCCTACATACCTAAATTCAAACGAAGAATAAGACTTCGGTGATTTTTCTGTTAAAGAATGAAACAGCCCTGCCGATAAATTGGAGGGCTAAAAGTCTTATTAACTAAATTCAACTTCAAAATATATTTAGTAGCGAATCAATCAACATTAAGATTGCCTTTTGGTTGAATGGAACGTTCAGTGAAACCTAACTAATAATGTTAGGTTACGTCCAGTTATTATCTAACTATCTTCCTGACAACTTCTATATCTAAGTCAAGTATTGCTGCTACTTCCTCTGGACTTACACCACGTTGTAAAAGTCTTGTAGCCATATCTAATTTAACCTCGGCTTTGACTTCTTCTTTAACCTCGGCTTTGACTTCTTCTTTAACCTTGGCTTTGACTTTTTCTTTGACTTTTTCTGTAATTTCTTCTTCTAACTCTTGATAATACCTTGTGCCTCGAATCAGATTTAGACTTAGCATTTCTTGTACTTCCTCACGACTTAAGTTTGGATACTTATTGATAACAATCGATTCTATCAGTTCTAAAAATTTTTCTTGGGCAGCTTTATTGGTAAATTCTTGTCTGGCTTTGTTAACTAACTGTTTAGCTGCAAACTTTGCTTTGCGCTTGCCTTTCACAATCAGCTTAAGAATCCCTAAGCCCAACGATTCATATGCATCCTCACCCATTTCATTTAAGTAAAAGCATCTCAAATGTGCTTGTCGCAATGCATTCAAGTATCCTGGGAAGGTAACATCGTTTTTGCGAGTGTCAAATACAACTATAGCATACCAATTGGGATTGTATGGAGGGTATTGACTGAAGTAAAGTATGATACTCGTGAAAAATCTTTCGTTAAACTTTTGGTCTTCATAACATTGAACTTCAACAAAATAAGTTGGTTGATTACGATTTCGTTTTGGAGGAGCAAATATTCCATCTAATCGAAAACCGCTTTGTTTAATTTCCTGGCTTTTAAAATCGTAGATTTTTGGATTGGTATTCGCTTCGCCGATTAATTCAAAAAAGATGTTTGGGAATTCTTGAAACAGTTCGTAAAAAATTGTATCGCGTTTCATTTTCAGAGCAGATGCTTGGACTGATTTATTTTATTTAGTATCTATCATTAAACTCTAAACAAACATCATAATAAACAATTGTACGAATTTATTAATATGAACATCATCTTCACTATATTTTGATATCAAACGTGATTTATGCAGGGTTTACTGATTTAATTATCTAATTAATATTTAGTACTTAAAAAAGCAAGAAAACCTTAGAGCGTTCCTGTAAAATACACATCTTACCTGCCTTATAAATAACGTAGGACGGGCGAGATGCCTATCCGAAGCGATTTCGATCGGAGAATATGTTCTAATTGGAATATTCTTATACCTTTTCCTTGGCTGGCGGCACAATTTTTAACTTATTTAAACCCTTATCAATTTCCTTTAGTAATTGGAAATCTGCTTCTGGCAAAGCACAAGCATCTAAACGCTGCTCTAAAAACCCAAAAGCTTGTCTAAACTGATACCCATTTGCATCTATTGGCGCATCCAAATGGCAAGGAATAACCCGCTCAAACTCCCAACTCGCAACAGTATCAGCCCAATCAATAGTTTCCCTGGGGGCACGATTGAGAATAAGAGTCTGTAAAATAGGTGCTACGAATAATCGCCCATTTCCCCGAAGTGTCTCAAATGACCCCAGCCAATCCTGCCTCCATCTAAAGGGATATAACCCAAAATAAGCTTTGCGCGATCGCTCTTTTGCTTTCAAAGCATCCCGAAACACCTGACTCCACGCAGGTAATTCAAGTACACTGGGTCGAAAATACATCGAAAATAAAGCAATCCGTTGCCATCCCTTACGTCGATTTTCTAGATTATCGGGAATAAATTCAGCAGCTTTATCCCTAGCGTGAAACAGCAACGGGTATGTATCAATTTGTAAAATTTCTGGTGGTTCTTCTGGTATCGAAACCACCGAATCCGTCACTAAAAGTGTTCCAGAAAGCTTGTGAAAAAAGGCAACTTCCTCAAACTTACCAGGACCAAGCTCAATCGGGCCGAGAATTGCATAGTCAAATTCCTTCGCAAAGGGAGTTTGACTGCTTTGTTGTGGAAGTATGTGGGTGCGTTTGGCAGGTAAACCAAGCCAACTCAAAGGCAGATTAAGCGGAAAACTCCATTGATTGGGGGCAACAAATACCTGTGCGTTGGGAAAACACCGCGCAAAAGGGCCAACGAATATTTTGTGTTCTAAGCCAGATATAGTTGGTAAAACAATGTATTTGACATCACCATGTTCTTCGACTAACTCCTTGAGAAGCCTAATACATTCCGGTGTCGGTGCAACAGGTGCATAAATGAGTAAACCGCCCTCACTAAGTTTGACTGCGGTCATCCGAATCGGGACAATCACGTAGAAAACGCCCTGAAGTTGGTCAAAAGTCCATATCGCATTTTTAACTACTTCTTTGCGGATTGTTCGCCGCTTGCCGAATGGGTAAATTGGCAAAGTGAACCAGAAACGCCATGAAAAGTCTTTGTTTTCTGCCTCACTATTTACCACTTTGCCAACCCCACTCCCCATACTCAAATTGTTTTACTATCTTAACCTGAATAAAAATCCCAACCAGGTAGAGAACGTTATATGTAACGTTCTCTAAATCTATCACTAATGGTTCATGTCATTAATTTTGGGGGGTTGCTTGGGTGTTGAAACCTTGGATAGACGCGATATATCGCGTCTCTACATTCCTCAGAATTAATGACTATTACCACTAATGGTTCATGTCATTAATTGTGGGGGGTTTAAAAATATTTTGTAGTGCGAGCATCTTGCTCGCTTTATATCATACGCGAGTTGTAGGTTGGGTGGAACGTTGACGCGAAGCGGCTTGCCGAAGGCTAGTGTAACGATAGCGATTATATGTTGGGTTTCGCTTACGCTACACCCAACCTACAACCCATCAAAACTAATGACATGAACCACTAGTCAATCGGTGGGGGATTTTTACGGATTTCGTCCGACTTGAGCGTGGTCATATTAAAAGCTTGCCACTTGGTTGTCACAAATTTAAATTTGCCCATCCCAATGCCACCGTTGGTTTTGAAGTTGTCCCACTTCGCAGTTAAGTCTTGCCAGTAATCTCCACCCATATTTAGCAAATATCTAGCTTTAGCACGGTCATCAACTTTTCTAGTATCATCAATTACCAATCGTGCTTGGGCAGTAGTAAATATACCTCCTATCTCATTGGGTTTTATCGTCGCTCTGCCTGTTTTGCTCCAAAAGTGAAAGTTATATCCGTCACCAGCTTTAACCGAAATAGTACCATCCGACTCGTTACGAACATCGGCAGCTTTATTCGCATCACCTGCAAAATCCTCACGGTATGCTGCCCCATCAACCCCCGTTGAACTTTGCAAAAGTCGCCATTTATTATCTTTCTTGCTCAATACGTAAGCTTTAATATTGCGTATCTGGACGCGGCTATTTTTCGCTGGGTTGCCTGCATCTGATTCGTATATTTGCCCCCATGCGATCGCAGCTTTAAAATTTTTCGGATTATTACCCATGCCGATATTCGGTGCAGTTGCCCAATCATAATGCTTGGGTACTCCATGCGGCATCGCTTCATGTGGTCCCTGCATATCATTAATGATTGTTGCAACTGAGTTAACTTTGCTTGCAGTTTGTGCATTAACTACTTGGGAACTAAAATGACAACCAAGCACAATGGCAATTACTGAAAGAAATAGAGATAACTTTTTGACTCGCATATAACCAGGTCAATTTATGGAAACACTACATAAATGACGAGTTTTTAGTATAAAGGTTGCTTGTTTTTAAGTTAATTAATACGTAGGGGCGCTCTTTCCCCCGCCCTAAAACCTGATATAGCGAAAAATCTTTGTGTTAGGGGGTATATAATGACTAGGGCGGGGAAACCCCAAAACCTGTCAGGGATTAAAGACTAATCACCTGGCTTGCCCAACGCTGAAATTTCCGATTCGGGTTTAGCATACTTACCTGGATATTTCTTTTGAAAATACCCTTCAAGAACTTTTAATGCCATTGGCCCGCAAAAATCACCACCGTGCTGACCGGAGTTTTCACCAAAGGCAACAACTACAATTTCCGGTTTATCGTGGGGAGCATAAGCACCAAACCAAGTGTGATTTGGGCGACCAACACCAGCTTCTGCAGTCCCGCTTTTACCTGCGGCTGTAGCGATTGAAGGAACGTTTAAACGCTTGCCCGTACCTTCAG
>JANNFJ010000386.1:0-7667 GCA_031379725.1 Calothrix sp. OTE_75_metabat_31 | reverse complement strand
AACTGCTCCTGTAGCGATGGGTATTACAGCATTTGCAGCGCTAACATTACCATCGTCGATGCAAAGCGCCGAGCCGTTAGTACCTGCATTGAAATCAAATTGGTTGATGATGCACGTCAGCGTCATGATGTTAAGTTATTCTGCGCTGATGGTTGGTTCGTTGCTTGCGATCGCTTTTCTTGTGGTTGTTCGGGGTCAAGAGATTCAACTCCAAGGTAGTTCTGTGGGTGCGGGTGGTTACCGTGCCAATGGTTATCGCTTGCGTAAAGCTGGCGAACTTATTCCCGAAATGGCTGTAGAATCGCCCAATATTGGCGAAAATAACGGTTTTGCTCGGTTTGAAAACAATAATAATGGAAACGGCAAAACAGCAGTTTTAAATTTAGTGACTGCAACTGGTTCGCAAACTGTAACCACATCAGAACCTGCTACAACTTTGTCACCGCAGCGTCTGAGTCTTGCCGAAACCCTTGATAATATCAGCTACCGTATTATTGGTTTGGGTTTTCCTTTGCTGACAATTGGTATTATCGCTGGTGGTGTATGGGCAAACGAAGCCTGGGGTTCCTATTGGAGTTGGGACCCGAAGGAAACTTGGGCTTTGATTACTTGGCTGGTGTTTGCTGCTTATCTTCATTCCCGCATTACCAAAGGTTGGCAAGGTCGTCGTCCAGCAATTTTAGCTGCAAGTGGTTTTGTTGTAGTTTGGATTTGTTATTTAGGTGTGAATCTTTTGGGTAAAGGTTTACATTCCTACGGTTGGTTTTTCTAGGAATCAAGAATCAGGGAGTAGTTAACTGCTCGCATCAATAAAATAGAAACCTGGTGCGCGTAAAAGTACCAGGTTTCTTGTTAAAAGGAAAAGCCTTACATATCAAATTTTCCACTTCTTTTCCCTTTTCCCTAAAACCTAAGCACTATTGGAACACTCACAAATTATCGCAAAACGATTTGACTTCTTCTTGTGGTAACGAGAGCGCTGATGCTATTTGTTCAATAGTTAATCCTAGTTCCAGTAGTCGGGGAATCGCATCTTGTTGTGCTTTTTCGGCAGTTTCGGCGCGTTTACGCTCAGTTTCGGCACGTTCATGCTCAAGTTCAGCACGTTCATGCTCAAGTTCGGCACGTTCGCTACCAGTCAGCAACAAATTTCCAGAGGTATCCCACCAACGTAACCAAAGTTGAGATTGATTTTGATATGCTCCTGACCATAAACCTAATTCTACTCCCAATGGCTCAATCAAATAACGTTCTTGTTCGTTAGGTTGTAGTTGACGATAGGAACCACCAATCAATTCATAAACTTCTAGTTTGCCTGTTTTTATTTCGTAGATACCATAATAGGCAATATGAATAATACGTTCGTAAACCCAAAATTTACCTGGTTTAATTGTTTCGCCTTCTTCGTTAACAAATAAAGGAGTTGTGTCTCTTTCTTCGCAACCATCATCACTGGCAAATTCTAATGCTATTAAAGGTGAAATATATTCTCGTCGAAGTACGTAAGAGCGTCGAATTTGTCCATTTAATGTTGCAGGTACATTGCCAACATAAAACCAATCAGGTGCCTCAGCACCTTTTTCTGGGGGGTTAGTTTCTCTCCAGTAAATTCCACAATCCTGTCCGATCGCATATCGACCATCAGGATGAATTTTTTCTAAAACAGAGCCGATTGAATCTGTTAAAATAATGCTCTGGGGATGCTCCTGAAAATTCTTCACAAAAGTTCCGTCTTCATCTGGTAGTTGAGTATGGTCTGGGAAAGGAGAGGGTAGTACCGTGCGTTCAATGCTTGTAGTCATAGTGTTTTTCTCCGTTTTTCCATTTTTTCAATATAACAAATCTTGACCTTGAAGAAGGCACAAATACGCGGCTTGTTAAGATTTTTGAAATATATATAGAATGCGTTAGCACTTCTCTTAATGTCGCAATATTGTGTAAATTGACACGATATATGCTCAAGTCCCCGAATTCTTCGAGAAGCTGGGGATTTTATTTGTCACGCATAGTTAAAACTTTCTTTGATTTTGTGTTGGTTGCTGAATTTGTTATTAACAATAGATTCAGTTAACGAAAAGTGATATGGACAATCAATTTCAAAGACTGCATCATAATGAAGTTGTATCTGTAAATTCTGAAACATTTGAAGGATTTGATGTGTCAAATACATTCAAAGTTGTTCAACTTCTCGAAGCAATTAAAGAATTGGTTGGTTTAGAAACTGTCGAAGCATCATTATTTGATATTGGTATCGATTGTGAGGTGTTACGCTTTCGTGCCAATAACTGGAGAAAAGGAAAAGTTAGACTTACACTCGAATTTTGCCCTGATGGAACTGATGATTCCCCTCTAGAAGATTTTGCCCACGAACTTCAAGATGCGGTGACTGGGGAGTAGTCACCAAGCATAGGTATGAAAAAGAATGTAGAGACGCGATATATCGCGTCTCTTCTATTATGATTTTTCATGCTAACCAGAAGTAAAATTTTGAAATGCAAAATCTCGAATCTTAACTTCAAAATGGTTTGGACTCCCCTTCATGCAGCGATACATCGGACTATCCGAGCACGAAAACTATTTGAACGCCAGCAGTGCTTATTAGTATGTGTTTCTGGCGGTCAAGATTCGCTATGCTTAATTAAATTACTGTTAGATTTAAGACAAAAATGGGGTTGGAATTTAAGTATTGCCCATTGCGACCATCGGTGGCGCGAGGACTCAATGGCAAATGCAAAACATGTTGAAAACCTAGCGCGAACCTGGGAAATATCCTTTTATCTTGAAACCGCAGATGAACCTATCAATAGCGAAGCATCGGCGAGAAATTGGCGCTATCGAGTCTTGAATGCTTTGGCACTTCGTCATAACTACTCTGCGATTGTTACCGGACATACTCAAAGCGATCGCGCTGAAACTCTCCTCTACAATTTGATGCGCGGTACTGGTGCGGATGGCTTACAAGCATTGACCTGGCGACGTTCTGCATCAGATGGCATTTCTTTAGTGCGTCCGCTACTCGAAATTACTCGCATTCAAACCGCCCAATTTTGCCAAGATTTTCAACTGCCAATTTGGGAAGATTCGACAAATCAAGATTTGAAATATAAGCGCAACCAAATTCGACAAGAATTACTACCATACTTACGTGAAAATTTCAATCCTAATGTCGAATCAGCTTTAGCACAAACCGCTGAACTCCTCCAAGCCGAAGTCGAATATTTGGAACAAGCTGCAAGCGAATTGCTCAAAGCAGCAAGAAGGGAGGGGGAAGGGGGAGAAACGGTAAATTCTTCCTCTCCCTTCCCCCTATTTCTTAACCGTCGTATATTACAAAACACACCACTCGCTCTACAACGGCGAGTTATGCGTCAGTTACTAGTAGAAATACTGCCATGTGCTGCTAATTTTGAACATATTGAAAAACTGACAGCTTTGATTGGGGCCCCACAGCGATCGCAAACCGATCCATTTCCTGGAGGTGCGATCGCAAAAGTTGAAGGTGATTGGATTTGCTTATGCGGTCAAACTCGCTAGTGTTTGTCGCATTTCATCAATTGCTTGATGCTGACTATCACCAGTTTGCTGAACTTGCGAGAGAGTCTCGCTAACGCTTTGTAACTTTTCTCGCAAAGAGTTTACAGTGTCTTGAATTGGTGCAAGTGCTTGAGTATAAAACTCTAACAGACCTTTCGATTCTGCAAGGGCAGCTTGACGCGATCGCAAATTTTCTTCCTTAATTTTTAACTCTTGCTGTTTTTCCTCGAAGTCGTGGGCTTGATTATCAATCATTCCTTGAGCTAAATCGATGCTTGACTGAATTTGTTCAATCTCGCGTTCGATATTTTGCAACTCTTCCGACTGATGATGGCATTGGGATTCGATTTGCTCCAAAATCGGTTTGAGGTCGATACCGTTATCCTCTTCTTCGGCAAAAAGTGTTTTACCTTGTCGTCGTAACAATACCGCTTGATATTGATCAAGTTCTTCTTGACGTTGCTGCAAATTGCGACGCTGTCCAACCAGCGTTTGGTTCAACATCTGGTGCAGGTCTTTTTCGTCCGCTAACTCTTCTTCGATTGTAGCTTTGTCGCTCGATCCAGCTTGAGTAATTTTTTCTTCTAATTCCTCGATTGCATCTTGCTTATACTTAAGTTCTTGCTCTTGGTCATTGACAAAAGTCGAATCAATATTCAACTTATCCTGCAACTCAATTACCTTTTTTTCCAATTCATCAAGCGACATCGACTCAAGCTCATCTAAATCGACCTGCTCGTTCATTCCCGTATTTCCAAATGTTGCTACTAAATTATAAATTTGCTGGTACAAATTTTCTTGGTAGCGCAATTGCTCGCGTAACATTCGCGCATATTCTTGCTTGGTGTCGAAGGTAATTGTAGTATCTTTTAACTCAGCAGTTTGCTGATCGAGTCCGGTCTGTACTTGCTGCGACTCTTCTTGGGTTAAAAGCAAATCTTGCTGCAAATTATCAAGTTCGACTTGCAGTTCTTCAACTTGGGTTTTTTGCTGTTCAAATTTTTGCCAGTGTGAATTCAATAGTTCTTGCTGACTCTCCACTACTTCAAAGCTGGAACTCAAATTTTCAACCACTGTTTCGGTGGCAGGAATATTTGCACAAATGCGTTCGAGTAACTCAGTGATAACTCGACTGCGTTCTTCATCTAAAACAGCCCCTTGTTGATGGTTCTGTTGAAACTCAGTTTGATGTTCTTCTAAACGTCGCTGTTCGCCTCGCAAATGCTGCCAAGCACCTTCAAGTTCCTGACGGTTGCGTTCGAGTTCTTCTTTAAGCTGTTCAAACTCAACACGTGCTGAGTCAACTTCCTGTTTTTCTTTATCTAAATTCTGACATTCGTCTTCCAGTTGCTGGAGTTGTGCCATGCGATCTTCCATTTCCAACTCGCGGCGGCTGAGTTCCTGCGCTTGGAATGTTAGCGACTCCTTCCACTGGTCGATTTCTTCTTCTTTTGCCTTAAATTTTTCGACTTGACGGGAGTAATTTTGCAAAATATTGACTAACGGTCGTCCAGCTTCTTGAATTCGCTGAACTTGTCGCTGTGGACTCATCTCCACCATGACAATAACGCCGTCATTTAATTTGTTCGCTTCTTCGGCGGTAATTACTTCATCAGATACCGAACTCCAGCTTTGGTCATTACGCTGACAAGCTAATAGTTTTAGTTCTGCTTTGCTTCCACCACCAAGCAAACCACCTTTTTGTTTTTGTACTTCTGCTAAATACAGCACACCTTTATTCCTTTTGATGCACTTAACAGTCTTGTTAAGAGATACAGATTTAATAATTTATGTTACTTATCGCTTCTAACTTCGCTACGGCTAAAAGACAGGGAAAACCATTTATATATTCAGATATACGCTTTAGGGACATTTACGAATGCACTGCTTGCGTCATTACATTGTGTACTTGGTAATTAGACAATGCCTACCGTGTTATCACTGGCATGTAAAAGTAAATTAAATTTAATTAAGTATTTCCGGTTTGGCAGTTTTGTTGTATGTCCCCCGTAACAGCAGAACTATTTAATTCTGCAAACCAAGAACCACTAAGAGTATCCCAATTAAAAAAATATCCAAGTCTCGTAAGATAGGCGTCTCGCCTGTCTTGCAAATACACACTGACAGGCGAGATGCCTATCCTACGGAACCATTTATTTCTTGGATTACTCTAATGATTTTTGCATTGAAATTTTATTCGTAGGGGCGGGGTCTCCCCGCCCAGTCTCCCTTATTACAGACTATGAGGGTTGTTCTTTGTGCTATTTAAAACCAAAATTTAAATTAATTACTGTAATTTGACAATAAATCTTGGCATACTGGAGCTTCCATTATAAAGATTATCAAGGAAACTTAAATCTACTTTAACTATGTCAATACAAATGGGCACAATAGTACCAAGTGTAAACGGGACGACAAGGAGTGCCGATTAGCTAGATGCAGGGAAATTTAAATGAAATAGATGTTCGCAGTATCCTGCAATTGATTGAGTTGGGGCAGCGAACCGGGCTACTGTTTGTCGAAGCCTACATGTCTGACAACTTCCACTCCTTTGGTATCGATACCAAGCAGTTATTTGTCAGAAACAAGTCGTTGCTTCTTGGACAACAGCAATATTGGTTTGTTTTTTTTCTTAACGGTCAAATTATTTATGCTGCCGATGGTAATGGCGATTTATCTCGTCTAGATGACTACTTGCGCCATTATCGAGTCAAAGTCAGACTCGATGAAACTCAATTAGTTGCATCAGCCTCGCAATCAGTCCCAGAGTATAACTATTTATGGGCACTACTCGAACAGAATATTATCAATCCGACCCAAGCACGTAGTATCATTCATGGCTTGGTACATGAGACGATTTTTGACCTCCTAAATTTACAACAAGGTAGTTTTATTTTTGAGTTAACCGCGCCCCTTGCCCCGCAGTTAACCACATGGGAAACAGCACCCCTAGTGGCACGAATTATTCGACAGGTGCAAGAGTGGAAGTTATTTTATCCGCACATCGAGTCACCCGACCAGTTACCGATGCTTACGGATATTGTGCGACTCCGCAGTTCTCTACCTGCTGCAACTGCCAATAAGCTAAAACAGTGGGCAGATGGGAAAACTTCGCTGCGTCAACTTGCGCGTTATCTCAACCGCGACATGCTGACAGTCGCTAAGGCAATATATCCTTATATACAGCAGGGATGGGTTCAACTGGTGTATATGGATACAAGTATTACTCGGCGACCCAAAGCAGAGGTGGAACCAAATATTGATACTAATAAAGTAAAGATTATGTGTATTGATGATGCTAAGAGTGTTTGTAAATCAGTAGAGACAATTTTAAATACGCAAGGCTTTGGTGTTTACGCATTTACAAATTCTTTAGAAGCCCTCAGCCGTGCATTTGCACTCAAGCCAGATTTAATACTGTGTGACATTACCATGCCAGAATTGGATGGTTACGAAATTTGTGCAATGTTAAGACATACAACAATGTTTCGTTTCTTACCAATTATCATGCTGACGGGTCAAGATGGGTTTATTAATCGGGTTCGAGCCAGAATGGTGGGGGCTACAGATTATTTGACAAAGCCGTTTAGTAATGGTGAGTTACTAATGTTAGTTAAGAAATACCTTCAAAATCGGGAAATTTTGACGGATATTGGCGATGAGAGACTTGGCGATCGCGTTGAAGATGGTATAAAAAATATTATCGTATCAGCCGATGTTGTCGCTAGTCAAACGCAAAACTCCCGTAGTTTCGGTCTGTCGCCAACGCCGATTAAAATTATGAAGGAATAGAATTAATTTATACATTAAATTATTGCGGGGAATTAGGGAATGTTCCATTTGGCGGGACATTTACATTTACTGAGGTAGAACACGGCGTATATGAGTACAGTTTTGATTGTGGAAGACAGTATCGCACAGCGGGAGATGATTACAGACCTGCTAAAAGCGAGTGGGTTGACAGTTACCCATGCTAGCGACGGAGTTGAGGCGCTCGAAGCAATTTTGAGCGAACCTCCGGATCTCGTGGTATTGGATATTGTTATGCCCCGAATGAATGGTTACGAAGTTTGTCGTAGGTTAAAGTCTGACCCCAAAACCCAAAATGTCCCAGTAGTAATGTGTTCTTCTAA
>JANNFJ010000371.1:0-2583 GCA_031379725.1 Calothrix sp. OTE_75_metabat_31 | reverse complement strand
CAAGCAGCTGCAAGAATATATGAATCAAAAAATATGGATTTTAATTCGACTAATCAATCTAAACTTGAGCAAATAATTCAATCACACCTTGAATGTACATCAATAACTGAAGAAACCTTTATATTGCCAACAGGTGAATTTCGTCACTTTCAAGTAGCTAAAACTATAATTTTAGTTGATGACATAAATTATTATTTAACTATTTGTAATGATATTACAGTAAATAAGTTACCTGAAAAAATAGATTTTACTACCGATGAAGCAAATAAAGCTCGTCAAATGATATGCACCTTCATTACTACGACTTCTCACGAATTTCGCACACCTTTAACAACGATTTTAGGCTCCACCGAATTACTAATGTTTTATAGCAATAGCTGGAATCAAGATAAAATTAATAAATATTTAAATCGTATAGAAGATTCTGTAAAACATATGATGCTGATGCTAGATAATTTACTTTTTCTTGAAAATGAGATTTAGAAAATAAGGGAAAGGGCACGGCAGTCCCGTACCCCTACATGTGGTCTATTTACCCAAAAATTGCTCAACTCTTCCTCTGTGTCTGTGTAACTATTCATTTTGACGAGTCATGAGAATAAAAATCTAGGTTTCGCAGGAGTTACCCGGATTTTTAGAGCATAACCGCAACAACAAATAATATTTTCGTACTACTATGAGATGCTGGAAAGATTTGTTTCAGGCGATTTTTATTTGGGGTCTTTTGTAATACTGCAAGGGATGGCAAATTGCGAAGCGTGAAATTTTTGTAGAGATGTTACACGTAACGTCTCTACAAGAGTTAGGCGAGCAGTATTAGGGTCTTTTGAACTTGCAAACAATATTTATAGTGGAATGGCACTAAGTTAAGACACAGCCCTTGCCCTGACTGGTTCCCAGCCCTCCGGGCTGGGAACCCATGCCGGGAGGCTCTGCCTCCGGAGTGCCTTTGCTAGGCTTGACGAGAGGCAGAGCCTCTCGAAGTCCGTTCCCAGGCGGAGCCTGGGAACGAGGCTAGGCAAAGCTTTGAGCTTATCTTAGTGCCATTCATTTATAGTGTAACATCTCGCAAATTTTAGCTATTTACAAGATATAAAACTCATAATTAATCAAAACATATACGAACTCATACACAATCATAAACACTGACAACTAATACTAATAAATAAGATTTCAAATTTCAGCCAGTCGGCAATTACTAAGTACGTATCAATAGTTGTTGAACTGTATAAAACATTTACAACCAGGATTACGAGTAATGAAATTAAACCATTATCCCTCGCTAAAAACCTCTTCTGGTCAAGCTTTCTGGACACCAAGTAACATAATCATAATTGGTGGAGCTATTGCTGTTTTTATAACTTCGAGTGTGACTATTTGTTCAGCTATCTTCACTCCGACCTCATCTTTATCACCTACATCAACTCAAGAATCCCCAGAACAATATGCTACATCTCTTCCCTGGCTACAAAATAAATCCGACTGCGAACATACACAAAGAATTTGGAGCAAGGGTAAGTGCTGGGATTCCGAACATAACTTATTATTTTAGAAAAATGTTTGTTTTGTTTGATTTAATGATTAAAACAAACATTACAAACAGTGTTTCTTACATAAATCTTCAGATAATTACTTTACTAATTCAGTAGTTTCCAGATAGACGATTGGTTGCGAAAATGACAAAATAAGCTAATCTGAAAAAGTAATTATACTGTGAAAAATCATTGAAAATAAAATTTACTGCATTTATTGAAATATCTAGGAGCATCAGATTGTGGAAAAGATTTTAATCATTGAAAACGAAGATTCACTTTGCAGCATAATTTCAGAAATGCTTGTTCATGAAAACTTTGATGTAATTTCGGCTGTAAATGGTAAAAAAGGTATTGAGCTAGCACAGCAGGAAATTCCTAATTTAGTAATTTGTGATGTTATGATGCCTGAGCTTGATGGCTATGGAGTACTTAGTATATTGCGTCAACAACCCTTGACTGCGCTCATACCTTTTATTTTTCTGACCGCTAAATGTAGCAAATCAGATATGCGTCAAGCGATGGAATTAGGTGCAGATGATTATCTTACTAAACCTTTTAGTAGAACCGAATTATTAGGAGCAGTTATTAGCCGACTACAAAAGCAGTCTGCTTTAATGAAACATTGCTATAAACAAAACAATTCAGATGTTTATAATTTGGAGAAAAAGTATCAAAAACAAAATGAATTTTATGGAGTCAAACAAGAAGCCTTCGATAATTTAATTGAACAATTGCGGATGAGTGTAGCTAAGGTTAATATGGCTGTTTACATGATGAGTGCCATTGAATCAGAAACTCAGCGCTCGCGTTACTGGGAAATTTTGGAAAAGGAATGTTACCAAGAGATGAACCTTTTAAACCAATATTCTCAACTTCAAACCTTTTTAACACCTGAAAACGTCTACTTACTGGATAAGTATAATTTAATACAGCAATAATGTTTAAACAATATGAAAAAAATTTTAGTGATTGAAGACCAAGTAGAAATTCGTGAAATTTTAGTAGAAATGCTGACCACTGAGGAATTTGATGTTTCTGAAGCTGAAAA
>JANNFJ010000357.1:0-5790 GCA_031379725.1 Calothrix sp. OTE_75_metabat_31 | reverse complement strand
CAAAAGTACTACAAATGTATCGAATAGTGCTTTAATGCAAAACTCCCCAGTTCCGGGGAGTTTTGTTGCGATTCGACGCATTTGTATTTTACCTTTTTGTGGGAACTGGGGATTCACCCAAATAAAAATAGTGATATTGTCCTTGCTGAACTGAAATCAAGTCACGGGGATATTTTTGGGCAATTTCTTCGTGTAGTGCAATCGCCAAATCTATTTTTTTCGCTCCCCACGCTGCGATTGCTTGGACATATAACTGCTCGCGTTCGGTTGCCTTTTTTACATGCCGTTGGGCTGTTTGTAAATGGGATTTAGCTTGTTTCCAAGCTGTAGCATTTTCTTGAGAAAGATAATAAGCAGCAGCGTAAGCATGAACTAATGCACAAGTTGGGTCAGATGCAGTGAGTTGCCCAATTACAGTTTCCGCATCTTTACCATACCCCAAAGCTTGATTGGTGAAGCTATTTATCCCAGTGATGACTTCTTGCGAGTCTGTTGTGACTTCCAGTCCTTGAGTATCTTGCAGCATTTTTTATAGTTCCAGCTTACTCAACCAGCAAATTATGTAAACTACGGTAAATCAGTCGGAATACCGTATTTGTATTTTGAGTATCTCATAGCTGGCATGAAAATGGCAAGATAAAGTTTTTTCTGTTCTTTGAGCTAGGTATAAATGCAGCAGAAACCCGGTATCTCCAAGATACCGGGTTTCTAGCCCCTCGGCTATCCTTAATAGAGGATAAATATCTTTTACAACCTGTGTATAAATAATCAATAAAAGCTAAATATATGACATTACAGAATTAATCGGTCACACACCTCTAGTTAGACTCAAGCGCGTTCCTCAAGATTGCGGTAGTCTAGCACAGATAGTCGTGAAGTTAGAAGGAATGAACCCCTCTGCTTCTGTGAAAGACCGCATCGCTATAAGTATGATTACTAAAGCTGAAATGGCTGGATTAATTCATCCTGGAAAAACCTCGTTGGTTGAACCAACTTCAGGTAATACGGGAATTGCTCTGGCAATGGTAGCAGCAGCTAAGGGTTATAAATTGATTTTGACCATGCCCGACTCAATGAGTTTGGAGCGGCAAACAATGCTCAAAGCTTATGGAGCAAGACTCGAACTTACTTCCGGAGCGTTAGGAATGACAGGAGCGAGCCTCCTATCGGAGGAGCTTCGCTAACGCACGAGCCGAACAAATTGTCGCAACGACTGGGAATGCTTTCATGTTGCAGCAATTTCGTAACCCAGCGAACCCGCAAATACACCGAGAAACCACAGCCGAAGAAATTTGGTCGGATACAGATGGGAAAGTAGATATAGTTATGGCAGGGGTAGGGACTGGTGGCACTCTGACAGGAGTTGCGGATGTATTAAAACAGCGCAAGCCAATTCAAGCGATCGCAGTTGAACCTGCAAGCAGTCCCATCCTTTCAGGTGGCAACCAGGAGCGCACAAAATCCAAGGAATCGGTGCGGGGTTTATTCCTGATGTTCTCAAAATGGAATTGATTGATGAAGTCGTCACCATCTCCGATGAAGAGGCTATATACTACGGTCGTCGTTTGGCAAGGGAGGAGGGTTTATTATCTGGCATTTCCTCCGGAGCAGCATTAGCTGGAGCAATTCGTGTTGGTAGAAGACCCGAAAATGCAGGTTGTTTGATAGTCATGGTGCAACCAAGCTTTGGCGAACGCTACTTGAGTACACCACTATATCAAGACGTGGAACTGTTACTAGAAATTTCGGCTTTGGTTGAAGTTAGGTAGTCAGTGGTCAGTGGTCAGTGGTCATTAGTCAGTAGTCAGTAGGTAGTGGTCACTGTTTAGTAGCCAGTAGTCAGTGGTCAAAATTTAGTAATTAATAACTCCCTACGGACCACTGACCGCTGACCACCGACTATTACACAGTAGTCTGAAAAACCTTTGCTTGCTTCGGTTTCACATAAACACGCTGCGACTCTTTAATTTGGAGTTGGTCAAACACTTCACGGGTGAAATGAGCATTTACAACTTCCCCTGATTTTAAAAGTAACTCCACGCGAATCTCCCAACCTAAGTGGATGATGCGATTAACTGTGGCAGTTACAGTATCTTCGACCGCATCCTTGAAAATCAAAACATCATGGGGACGTAAAAATACCTTCTCGTTCGCATTAACTATACCTTTATTGGGTTGAATGCCAACGTTACTAGGCAAAATATTCACCGGGCCAATAAAGCTCATTACAAAAGGTGTTGCTGGATGGTCGTAAATATCTGCTGTGCTGCCAACTTGCTCAACTCGTCCTTTATTCATCACCACAATTTGGTCTGCGACTTCCATTGCTTCCTCTTGGTCGTGAGTAACAAATATAGTTGTCACGTTCACATCTTCATGCAAACGTCGCAACCAAATCCGTAATTCCTTGCGGACTTTGGCATCCAACGCTCCAAAAGGTTCATCTAGCAACAAAGTTTGTGGCTGAACTGCGAGCGATCGCGCTAAAGCAACCCGCTGTCTTTGTCCTCCCGATAATTGAGATGGATAGCGTTCGGCTAATCCAGTCAACTGTACCAATTCCAAAAGTTCGTCAACTCGTTGCTGGATTCCTCGTTTAGGTGTCTTGCGTAATTCCAATGCAAAACCAATATTTTCGCGTACAGTCAGGTGCTTGAACAAAGCATAATGTTGAAATAAGAAGCCGATTTTGCGCTCCTGCACTGATTGACGAGTAGAATTTTGACCATTTATGTAGATTTCACCAGAAGTTGGAGTTTCTAACCCGGCAATTATCCGCAGTAAAGTCGATTTTCCTGAACCCGATGGTCCCAACAATGCTACTAACGAACCAGTTTTAAACTCTAAGCTCACATTGTCAACTGCTCGAAAAGACCCATAGTGCCTTGATACATTTTCTACCGCTATACCCATAGTAAATCCTACAATAAGCTGATATTATTTAATACTACTATAAGTTTATCGGAAAACAGTATTTTTTGAAATGATGCCACTATACAATACTTCAAATGAAAGCAGTATTAATACTGTAAAGCTTTTTGCACGTCGGACATTATTGCCAGAAGAAAAAGATAGTCTTTGGAGAATAGAAAAGGGTTTTGTCAAGACTTACAGCTATTTAGAAGATGGTACAACTATTGCATTAGGTATTTGGGGGAAAGGTGGTATCATTGGCAGAGCTTTGTCAAAATTGGAACTATATCAGATTGAGTGTTTGACTCCAGTCAAAGCGACAATTTTACCTATGAAAGGTTACTACGAATTGACAGAAGTGTTGTTTGCTCATATTGCCCAAGCTGAAGAATTGGCATTAATACGCGGTTATAAAAAAGTCGAGATGATGCTCGTCAAACTTTTGTTATGGTTATCAAAAACGTTTGGTTCTGAAGTTGAGCAAGGACGATTAATTGATATGCATTTAACGCATGAAGACCTAGCAAATTTGCTAGGCTCCACCCGCGTTACCGTAACTCGCGCATTGGGAGATTTAGAGCAACAGGGTTTGATTAATCGTCTCTCCTTACACCGAATTTTGTTGAAACAAGATGAAATTTGGTATTATGAAATTTAAATAAGATTAGGCATTTAAAGATAAATTAATAGTTTTTATAAAACCGTAGGATAGGCGTCCCGCCTGTCCGTTTGAATGTAGGGTATAGAATACCTATGCTTATCTTACGAGATTTAGATATAGGATGTAAGACAGGCGAGACGTCTATCCTACGGAATCAAAAATATATTAAGAAAATCCTCCCCATAGTGGGGAGGATATTGCAAAAAGAGGGATTAAAGCTAAAATCTTGCTTTACCAAATACCAGTTTGGTTATTATCCCAAACCTCCAATGCTAAATTTTTTAGATAAATTAATCCATCTTCGATTTGTGCAGTTGTACCTTGTAAACCCAAATCAAACCAACCATCACCAATCGCATTAGCACCAAGGACTGCAGCGGTAATATTTACGGTTAGACCAAAATCAGAAACCAGCCGAGAAATTACAGGTTCTTGATGATAGTCTCTAGGAATTCTGACCCGGATTCGTTTTTGTGTGAGTGTGTCATTAGTCATAATTCGATTTATCCCTGATTAATTGATTGGGAGTAGGAGAGAGAGGGGGAGAGCAACAGAGGAGGCAATACTCGTCGGTTAAGGATTTTTCGTGGTGATATCGCGTCTCTACAAGGTTTTGGGTTTCTCGAATTTTCTTAAAGCAGTATTGAGACAGGGGGAGAGGAGGAGACAAGTGAGGATGAATTAACTCTCCCCACCTCCCTTAATTCCTACTCGACTTCTCTAATTTTGGTTTTACGTTCCAAAATTTCTTTTAGTACCAAAGTTACAACAGCAAGCAGCGCTAATAATACCGCAGCGGAAAAAGCTGCTTCGGTTTCATACTGCTTGTAAGCATCTTCCACAAACAATGGTAAACTTTGAGTCTTATCTGCAATGTTTCCCGACACCACAGAAACCGCTCCAAATTCACCCATTGCTCTAGCATTGGTCAAAATTAAACCGTAAAGCAAACCCCAGCGAATATTCGGTAAAGTCACTCGCCAAAATATTTGCCATTCATTAGCACCCAAAGTTTTCGCTGCTTCTTCTTGGTCTTTACCTAATTCTTCCAATACCGGTATAACTTCACGAGCCACAAACGGCATACTTACAAACGATGTTGCTAATACCATTCCTGGAAAAGCAAAAATAATCTGAATATCGTTTGCTTGCAACCAGCCACCAAACCAACCATTGCGCCCGTAAAGCAACACTAACATCAAACCTGCAACTACAGGTGAAATCGAAAAAGGCAAGTCAATAATACTCAAAAGTAAAGCACGGCCGGGAAATTTATTGCGTGCGATCGCCCAAGCTGCACACAAACCGAATACAGTATTTAAAGGTAAAGCAATCGTCGTTAATAACAGCGTTAACCAAGCTGCGTGAAGGAAGCTACTTCGCGTCAAATTTCCCAAAAAGGGGCCAACTCCCTTTTTAAACGCTTGGAAAAAGACATTCAAAGCAGGTATATACATTACAAGCACGAGATATGCGATCGCAATGCCAATCAAAATCGCTGGAGTGAATTTTTCCCAATTGAAACCCGTCGCATTTCTATCTCGCATCATAACGTCTCCCCCAACCTTGCAAGAGGTTAATCAATAGCAGCAAAATTAATGAAATTGACAGCAACACTATTCCAATCACAGTTGCACCCGAATAGTCATACTGTTCCAAACGCTGGAAAATCAGTACAGGTGCAATTAAATCTTGGTAGGGTGTATTAGAAGCAATAATTACCGTTGAACCATATTCGCCAACAGCACGGGAAAATCCCAAGGCAACACCGGTTAAAATAGTCGGAAATAACGGTGGTGCAATTACCCGAATAAAAGTTTGCCATTTAGAAGCACCTAAACTCCAAGCAGCTTCTTCTATTTCTTTTTCTAATTCTTGAAGGACTGGCTGTACAGTTCGGACAATAAAGGGTAATGAGATAAATATCATCGCTACCGCTACCCCAGTCCGAGTAAACGCGACCTTAAAGGGTAAAAGCGAACCAATCCAACCGTTATCGCTGTATACCGTAGCTAATGTCAAACCTGCTACCGATGTTGGCAGCGCGAACGGTAAATCTATGGATGCATCAATAATTCGTTTCAGCGGGAAGTCGTAGCGTACCATAACCCAGGCAATCAAAGTTCCAAAAATCCCATTTAGTAAAGCAGTAAAGAATGCCGTAACAAATGTGACTTTATATGCCGACAGAGAAACCGGACTAGTGGCAATTCTCC
>JANNFJ010000338.1:0-4210 GCA_031379725.1 Calothrix sp. OTE_75_metabat_31 | reverse complement strand
TGAGAATTGTATCGTTGTTGCAGTCAATGACAATTTGCCATAAATATGTTTTACCTACTGTGAGTTCGGGGTAATCGAGGGGAAGTTTTAGCTGATTAATCCCGATTATTGTGGGTATTTCTTGAAATTTACCGATTTGTTTAACGCTTTTTGTGGAATCAACTTCAAACAGTCGGAATCGCACGTTTTGAGAACTTGACATATACCAAGCTAACATTGGACGTGTAGAAGCAGTTTTTCCAACAAATGTCTGAGGTGCAAGCTGGGTTAGGGGAATTCCGTGACTCGAACATCCACGGGAACCACCTGCACGGCTATTTCCGCTTGCTGGTTTGCGATCGCGTGGTTTATACTGGGCAGATACTGGAAGTGCAGTCATCAAGAAAAGCACTCCCACAACTAAGCTCGTAAATCTACGGCTATTGCGCCAAAATCTAAAAGGTTGATGTCTCATGGTGCTGTTGTTGATTGTATGGTTGTCTAAAACTCTTACTTTCCGCACTTTATATTCAATTAATCATTAATAAAGATTTGAACTTCAGACAAATTTATCTCTGAGGACAAATTTCTACAAATTAATTATTGACAAAAATGCATTTTAATGAATACACGTTTATTTACTGAACGCAAGTAAAACGGGGTAGTTTTTCTGCAATATTCTTTATATCGGATATGCAAAATCAACTGATGCACCTACTTGAATAATATTATAGATATAAAGCACAAGTACGAATACAAAAATCAGTAGGTAGACTCAGATGAACCTAAATATGTAACGAATAAAAAGCTCTAAACCTTTGTTTAATCAGGTATATGGGCTTATCTACTTCGAGACACACGATAATTTGAGCTAACAAAAATTATTTATTTTCGTATAAAATAGTTGGTATGGTCACTTAAAATCCACATTCTGCACCTAATTGCAACAAAGGGGTTTTTACTGAATCTTTTATCTACAACAAGAGTAAAATAAAACTTCACTTGCTCGTATAGTCATATTATTTACTTGCCCTAAATCAATACTGCTCGCTTAAACAAATTACAAACTCGTAAACCACCGTAGAGACGTTACATGTAACGTCTCTACGGACTCAAATTATCCAAAACCTGCGTAGTATTGTCCCTAAATAATATTTTTATTCTCAATAAGAAGCAATAAATTTTCTTTGTGTCCTGCCCTACGGGAACACGTCAAGCGCGTATGTGCCCTCCGTGGTTATTTGGAGATTCCTAAACTTTATTCATTTAAAAATCTCAAAATTTAAATTTTTTTTATAAGTGTCCAACTAAGTTCGCATCTAGTCCCACGAGGGGAAAGTGATTCCCGCCGAAACTCTCCTTCTAATTGTCTGGCAAGGATTTTAGAATTTTTTGTGCCTTTATTTTCTAGCTTTGATTTAATTCCTGAACCGTTATCTTTGACCGACAATCTATATCTATTCCCAATATAAATACCAGATGCTTGAACGCGCTTGACTCCTTGAGCGTGTTTACCAACATTACATAAAGCTTCTTCCAGAAATAGACATATTCCCCGTTTATGTTCCCGACTTAAGTACTTATCATTAATCGGCTCAAAATTACGAATTTTAACTTTTAATGTTTGAAAATTTTCAAAATCTTGACGTTCCAAGGTACTTGAATAAACTTCATATAATAAATCGTGAAGCGGTCGGTTTAATTCGAGTATTAATCCGCTACCTAAACGCAAACTTTCTTCTTCATTTAATGCTTCAAGTTTGAGAAATTCGCCAATTTCCCGAATTTCTCGATTCAGCTTTTCAAATTGCTTAATCAGTTCTTCGTAGGGGATATCTTGGGCACGCATGTGCTGTAATCCATAGGCAAGGGTTTGCAAAGGACCATTATGTATGATTGTAAAAGTGTTTTGAATTGTATTTTGACGTTCGTTAATTTGCGATCGCAAGAATTGATCGTTCTGGTAAAATGCAAAAGCACTCAAGCCAACCCCATTCAGCCCTAATATCAGCAAACTCGGTGCAATCGGAATCCATATACCCCACACCCACAGCATTATATACCCGCAGCTAAACAAACAAAATCCGGCGGCACCAACACTAAATAGATTTTTCCACACAGATTGGGTTATTCGTCCGATCGCAATCGGCAAAAATCCCCAAATAAATATCCATGTGTACTCTTCCATATCTCCCCAACTGTTCAACATTGGGCGATTATCAATTACATTACTAAGAATTTGACTGATGACATGAGCGTGATATTCAACGCCATAAACTTGCCCAGGTAAAGCAGATGTGTAAAGAATATCACCAGTAGTCATATTGCGGTTGCCAATTAAAACAATGCGATCGCGCAACAATTTTACATCTACTTTCTCATTAATAATATCGCGTAGCGACACAATATGAAAAGGCTGAGAATTGTTGCGGAAGTTAATCAAAATTGGCAATCCCCCATCATTTACGTTGACGTATCCACCAAAATTCTTGGTAATGCGGGGTAATTCAATCCCATTAAACCTGATAGTATTTGGGTTATTTATACCTGTGTCTATCTTAATTCTTTTGTTTTGAAAGTACTTAATAATTAACTGTAGCGCTAGAGAATATTTATCTTCGTTGATTTTCTGAGGATTAGGTGTGTGCAACAAATAGCGTCGATTTTTGCTATCCTTATCATTAGGTAAATCAACAAATCCAACTTGTTGGGGTGGCAAACTTTGGGGTGGGGGGGTTTCTCCCGGTGGTAATATTTTTTCAATACCAATAATATTAGTATTTTCCTGAAACAACCGCGTGAGTTTTTCCCCACCAGGTTCCACAGGAACGTTTTTAAAGAGATCTAATCCAATTGCTAACGGTTGATAGGTTTCTAGCTTGGTAAGTAACTGGGCAATTTTTTCATCTGGAACCGGGTATTGCTTAACCCATTGAATGTCCTTTTCATCGACACCCACAATTACGACACGTTCATCAAGTTTTTCGACCGGACGTAGATGTAACATAGCATCAAGGAGCATCCATTCTAAAAATTGCATCCCTCCAGCAATACGGATCGATATCACCACAACTAGCACCATTATCCCCGGAGGTGCAGCCTGCGACCATAACCCCAATTCTTGACGAATGCGATTCCAGATTCTCCTTTCCATCTCGATCCCGAATTAATAATCCTGCGTCTTAATCAATTAAACCTTCTTCACGGGAACGAATTTCGGTTTGGATTCGCATATTCTTACCGCTTTGCTTACAGTCTTCTGGGTACACTCCCAAAACATCCTGAATTTTTGTCCAGTAAATACGTACTGCTCGCTCAGATTTGTACATCCTATCGGCGATCGCTTTATCTGTCAAACTCTCTTCAAAAGCCAACCGCAATACATCCAACCATTCGGGTTTAAGTTCGATACCTGTTTTGATTTCTTTGGTGTGAGTTGCACCCTGAAGTGCTAAATGAACCCGCATCAACATTTCGGTTTCGGGTAATCCTTTATCCGCGATCGCAAACCCTGCTTGATGATTGTCAATCTCGTGTTTAATCCTGATTAACGCCTTCACATAACTAGTTTGTACCATAAAATTGCGATCGGGATATTTCTTGAGTAAAGTTTGTAACAGCTTAATTCCGGTATCAATTTCTGCCGTTTCCCCTGGCTGATTGGGAATTGACAAATCCATCATTATTAGGTCAAACGCTTGAGATTGAAGTAAATTCAGTGTCTCTTTGGCTGTCTGAGCCTTCAGTATATTCGCTTCTGGATACTGTCTACTTAATACATCCAGCGTCCCAGTCAAAATTAATTGATGGTCATCGACAATCAGAATATCTAGCTTTTGTTCCACTGCGGAATGCCCATAAAATTTATGTTTTTCTAAGCTTACTACTGCCATAATATTCTCCCCTTGGTAAGTAAGGTGAAGTTTTTGAGTGTAGGAATATAAATATTGAAGTATTTACTGATTCTAATTGGAACTTGATTTTTAAACTATGCACAAAAGTGCAAATCTCATCCAGGAATTTTGTACATTTTCACAGAGAGTGGGAAGCTTGCGCGACCAAGCATAGTAAATCTGCCTACAAGCGATCGCACTTTCATGCTATACATTAACCTTACTAAGGTACAGGCTCAAAATCATAGCCATATTTAGAGCGAGATTGGGGATTAGCTTGAATCTTGACAAGTTGGATTCCCCGATTGCCGCGATCGCCCTTTGCATCAAACTTAACC
>JANNFJ010000335.1:0-6199 GCA_031379725.1 Calothrix sp. OTE_75_metabat_31 | reverse complement strand
CCACTGACCACTGACCACTGACCACTGACCACTGACCACTGACCACTGACCACTGACTAATTACTGCCAGACTCCAGAAAAAATACTTTCGCAGGATGTTCCGATTCTGAGTAAATCTTCTTTGAGTAGGGGGGGCCAGTCAACTCCGGCTTTGCGTCCT
Source organism: Calothrix sp. OTE_75_metabat_31 (assembly GCA_031379725.1). Classification (GTDB taxonomy): domain Bacteria; phylum Cyanobacteriota; class Cyanobacteriia; order Cyanobacteriales; family Nostocaceae; genus JANNFJ01. Next base: position 6,039 of record JANNFJ010000335.1, on the reverse strand, counting down.
GCGGCAAATGTATGTTGCGTTTTTATTGTTAATAAAAATAAAGCATAGCAAAGTTCGCGGTCGAGTGTTGGGGCTTCTTTCAACCCTTCAAACACGACTTTTAACGCAAGTAAAATTGAAGTTATCTGACCGGGTATGGGTGATTTACCCTGCTGCATTCGTACCAGCAAGGCATCTGGGTTGTCTTCTTTTGTCAGGGTTTGGTCGATAAGGACTTTGCGTGCGGTATCGTAATTCATTATTTTAGAGTACCGCACATGTGTAACCTAATTTTATGGCAATCAAATATAGGGACTTATTCCTTTACCTTCCCCTTTACCCTGTATTAAGCCATTGCTATCATTAATTGTTCTGTCATTTCAAAGTTAGCGGTGACGTTTTGCACGTCCTCTAAAGCTTCGAGGGTGTCGATTAACTTGAGAAGTTTGAACGCAACGTCTGGTTCGATAACTTCGACGCTATTACCGGGTATCCACCGCAATTCGACATCGGTGACATTGAAACCTTGTTTTTTCAGGGTTTGAGTGAGGGTTTCTAAATCGGGGACTTCGGTAAATACTTCGGCTATTGCTGGTTCAGTCATTTCGTAAGATTCTGCACCACCTTCGAGGGATGCTTCGAGTAACTTTTCTTCATCTTTTATACCTTCGACGATACAGACTCCTTTTTGATTGAACATCCAGCTAACACAACCAACTTCACCCAAGTTGCCGCCATTCTTGCTAAAAGCAACGCGCAAATCGGCGGCAGTCCGATTGCGGTTATCGGTGAGTGCTTCGACTAAAATTGCAACACCATCGGGGCCGTAACCTTCATAGCGAATAGCCTCAAATGCACTGCCATCATTAAAAGTACCAGCACCCTTTGCGATCGCACGTTCGATATTATCGTTAGGTATACTTGCTGCTTTGGCTTTTTCGATTGCGGTACGAAGTTGGAAGTTTCCCGCTGGGTCAGGAATCCCGTTACGTGCTGCTACAATAATCGCCCGTGAAAGCTGCGTAAAGGTTTTACCCTTTCTCGCATCAACAACAGCTTTCTGACGTTTAATATTTGCCCATTTACTATGTCCTGCCATAACCTAAAATTATTAAAAACATCTAGCTATATTCCAAAATAAGATATAAATGGCCTTTAACCACTACGGAGCGCACTATCATTTATAATTACGTCGTATAAGTAGGTGGGTGGGAAAAATCATCGTTGAGGTTAGGGAGTAGTGAGTAGGGTTTTGGGGATTTTACATTTTGTTATATACTTTGTTATTTTATGTTTACCTGCTTATACTTACTTATCAAACGCTTGTATTACAAAAACTTTAATACATAATACTACCTATTTATAACATTTATAAACCATTGCTGAAAAGTACAGAAACCCGCGATTTTTACAAATCAGATAGGATTGCTATATTGTAGTTAGATAAATAGTTGAAAAGCGAAATAATGACAGAATCAATAGATGAAAAGCTCGGAATTAATACAAATAATCAGATTTTTGCAGAAAAATTCTTCTTTTATTTAGGTTTATGTTTGCTTTTTGTCCATGAAATGGATGCAATCAGGCTACAGGAGTGGAAAATGTTTTTATTTCTGTCTCAACTGCCAGAAGAAACCGGATATTTAGTATTTACAGCAATTCATATACCGCTTTACGTTCTCTTATTTTGGGGACTTTTAAGAAATCAAACTGATAATGTTAATCGAAGTTTAATAATTGGATTAGATATTTTCTTTATTGTTCATGTATTTCTTCACATCTTATTTATAAATCATATTAATAATCAATTTAAATCATTCTTCTCATGGGGATTAATTATTAGTATCGGAATCAGCGGAGCAATTGATTTATTCAAGAATATAAAAATTAAAACTCAAATACCCGTAGGGTGCGTTAGCGACAGCGTAACGCACCGTCTCTAATTATCTACGTTAATTATGCACCCTATAGCTACGAACCAAATATGTCTATTTAACATTTTATGCAACCTATTCCCTCCCATTGTCCCAAAACCAAGCACAAAAAACCTTTCAGCTACTTTGGTCAATTACTAATTCTACTCCTCGTAAGCATCTTCACCGTAACAGGATGCCAAATCATATCCAATCAAAATAAGACAGAAGTCATCAATTTAACCCTATGGCAAGGAGTAAACCCACCCCCAAACCGTGATGTCCTACAAAAACTCGTTGATAAATTCAACAAAACCCATAACGATATCCAAGTCGAATCGCTATATGTGGGACAACAAGACCAACAAATGCCGAAGATTTTAGCAGCAGTCGTCGGCAATGCACCCCCCGATTTACTTTGGTTTAACCCAACTATCGGGGGTCAGTTAGTCGAACTCGATGCGTTGGTACAACTTGATGAAATGCTCGACTCGTCACCAATAAAATCAGAAATCGACAAAGCGCTATTTGAGTCGATGGAATATAAAAGTAAAATTTGGTCTGTACCCTTTGCCACAAATAACGTCGGTGTTTTCTACCGTCCAAGTTTGTTCAAAGCAGCAGGAATCACAGAGTTACCCAAGACTTGGGACGAATTGCGGCAGGTAGCAAAAAAACTTACCCGTGATACGAATGGTGACGGCAAAATTGACCAACATGGGATGTTCTTACCTTTAGGAAAAGGTGAATTTACGGTCTTCGTGTGGTTGCCATTTATGTGGAGTGGTGGGGGTGAATTAATAAATGGTGAAAGTCAAGTAGCCGCAGCGGTAGATGTATTAAATAATCAAGGCGCGGTATCAGCATTACAATTTTGGCACGATTTAATCACAGATGGTTCTGCAATGTTATCAGGCCCCGAACGTGGTTATGAAACCGATGCTTTGCTTGCGGGTAAAGTCGCAATGCAGTTAACAGGGCCTTGGACGTTGGGACAGTTTCAAGCTACTGGAGTCGATTTTGGCGTGTTTCCTATACCCGTTGGGCAACGTCCGGCAACAAGTATTGGTGGAGAGAATTTATTTTTGTTCAAAACGACACCCGCAAGGCAAAAAGCTGCGTTTAAGTTTGCTGAATATGCATTAAGCGAAGAATTTCAGACCCAATTGGCACTAGGAACAGGTTATTTACCGATTAATGTCAAATCCCGTCAAAATCCCCAGTATTTAGAGTTTGCCAACAAGCAACCCGCAGTCAAGGTCTTTTTAGACCAAGCTCAATTTGGTCGCAGTCGTCCAATTTTCCCAGGATACAACCGGGTTTCGGAAAGTTTAGGTCGGGCAATAGAATCGGTTTTATTGGGTAAAAGTACCCCTGAACAAGCATTGAAGGAGTCGCAACAGCGGTTGGATTTGATTTTTAAATGAAGGGGGAAGGGGGAGATTGAGGTTTAGTTGTATTTTGGTTCACTTTCTTGTTATGCGATCGCTGCTAATAATGTAATCATTCAAATATATATTGCAAATTTCTCGAATATTGGATATGAAGCACTTCTTATTGACTTGGTTCGGGACTGCGATCGCACTCCTTATTACTGCTAGAATTGTCCCTGGTTTTATTGTTAAAAGTTTTGTTGCAGCGCTTGTTGCGGCAATTGTCATTGGACTAGTAAATGCTTTCATCCGTCCGATTTTAGGAATTTTGGCTTTTCCCGTCACTTTGCTAACATTCGGATTGTTTACATTTGTTTTAAATGCATTAGCACTTTGGTTAGCAAGTTCGCTAACACCCAGTTATGGCTTTATCATTACAGGCTTCATTCCGGCACTTTTAGGTTCAATTGTACTATCGATTGTTTCTAGTTTAATTAGTTATTTCTTGCGAATTGTGGAATAAAAGGAAGAGTTAATTGTCAATTGTCAGTGGTCAGTGGTCAGTGGTCAGTAGTTACTAACATAATGTCTTTACCTTTTCTGCTGTGCAACAGCTATTGTTACCACACCCGATAACCCGTAAGTGCGAAAAATTTGCTTAGGAACAATCAGATTAGCAATATATTCCCCACATGCTAAAATTGCTGCAGCTTCGGCAACACTGGGAGTATCCACCTTCACGGCAACAACCGGCGACGGGTGCGGAACAATAACATTTTGTAAAATTTCAGCCGAAAAAGTCTTCAAAGGCAAATTACGTGCTATTGAAAATTGGATTACCGCAGCTTTATTATCAATAGTGGTAAATCCAGCGATACTATCGAAGATAGTTGCCCCTGGCATCGCACTCTGGGATAACTGATATTCTCTAAAAACATGCTCAACAGCCATCTCGATTAATAAATGCTCAGTTTTGCTATTGCACCCAATCCCAACCCAGAAAACACGAGTATCGAAATTATTCATAAATTGATTTACGATTTTTTCCGACGCAACCAATTATTGATTTTCTAACCCCACAAACGCGGGCTATCATTGGAACGATAGGTAATATCAAACATCGAAACCAACAACGGCAAACCACCAACTTTTGCACTCATCAACAAGTGAATACCAAATGCCAAAACTATTACAACCCAGGCAATTAGATGGACGTAGTAAGCAGTATGGTTTAATTCACCACGTGGGAGCCAATTTTCATCTTGAAACTTACCCGAAACTACCGCAAATAGAGATGCTACTAGTATCAACGAATTCGCAACTCGTTGCATTATATACCACCATCCCGGACGATTCACATCACCGAGTTGTTTTAAAGTATCACCTTGGATTAATCTTTTTTTACCAGCGTTCCAGCAATAAATCAGAAAAATTGGCATAGTCACAAACGAGACAAAAAAGCCAAAAGTCCCGTGAATATCGATTAAACTGCGGTTTGCCTTCGTTAAAGACAACCCACCAAACCTTCCATCCCAACTGTCGTATACTAGGAATCCTGCAAGCGCAGCACCAATAATTAATAACGCATTAATACCGTGAAGTAACCGTAACAATAATGGTTGATATGGTTTAGAACGGGGCATAGCTATATTTACTCGTATGAATTGCTACAATTTTCGTAAATAGATATAGTTACGATAAAAAGCTGTTAACCTTGGACAATTGAGATATTTTTTGTAAGTATGCTAGTTGCCTATTATAACCAAAGGCAAGATATTAAAATTACATTGAGTAATGTGAGTTATTGTTGAAAAAATGCGAGATAGTGTCTGGGTAACTAGGTTGCTGGCAATTTCTTTAGTTGTCTTAGCTGCGATTGTACTGGTGGTGGGTAGTAAAGATGTCAAAAATTCTCATCAAGCTGTATCCAGCTTGCCTTCAGACCATGCAACATGGAATCCGGCAAGGGTACAATACCAAGCTGATGCAAAACCACTGGAACAACCAAAAATTAGCAAACCACCTTCAAATCAAGTTAATTCTCAGGTGGCAAAACCAAAAACCCCATCAACACCAAAGGTGAAACCAGTTAATACCCCAGTTAGTAAACCGGTAGCATTGCCCAAACCTGCATTTACAACTACTAGTGCATTTAAAAGCTATAAACCCCAATACACAATTGCTTGGGCTGATGCCAGTAATTACGGTGACAGATTTGCTACCGATGCCAATGGTGTACCCGTTCGTAACCAGCCAATTATTGTACTTCACGAAACATCAAATTCTGCACAAAGTGCTGTTAATACGTTTAAAACAAATCATATCCAGGATGAAAATAAGCAAGTAAGTTACCATACACTGATTGCCCGTAACGGTTTGGTTGTTTATTTAGTACCACCAGATAAACGAGCTTTTGGTGCGGGTAACTCAGTATTCGAGAGTCCCAGTGGTATTGTCGAGACTGTACAAACTAACCCTGGGTTGAAACCTTCTGTAAATAATTTTGCTTATCACGTTTCGTTAGAGACACCCCCCGATGCGTGGGATAAAAATGTGCCCAGTCATAGTGGTTACACAGAGGAACAGTATAATTCTTTAGCTTGGTTGATAGCACAAAGTGACGTTCCCGATGAGCGAATTACTACCCACCGTGCGGTAGATAGGTCGAGTAGTAGGATTGACCCTGTTAGTTTTGATTTTGATAAGTTTTTTAATATTCTGCATCGGTTTCGACAGGTTGCTAGTTAATTGTCAGTTGTTAATTGTCAGTGGTC
>JANNFJ010000449.1:0-2274 GCA_031379725.1 Calothrix sp. OTE_75_metabat_31 | reverse complement strand
CGAGATGGCGCGGCTGGTCTCGGCATATGCGCCGTGGATTCCAAATGTGCATCGGTTGCGCAGCGACGTTATGCAATTATATAGTAACTAGCTTTTGCCATATTCAGTGTCGTAAAAGATATATTGTGCGACACTCCTATAATATAATGTAGCAACTCCCCAGTTGCTAGTCAAGGCGACTCAATGAGAGTCGCCTTCTTTCGTAACTTAGTGAGATAGTCGATATTAATAAATAATAATAAATCAATATAAAAATATATGCGATTACTCGTATTGTCTAAGGTTGATATTAAGGGAAAAGATGGCCGAGAGTGGGTAAAAGTTTCTGGTCTTTCTGAGAGAGGCGAGGTGGTAGAGCCTTTCATGCCAAAAGCTCAATTTGAGACTCTTGACTTCCCTACTGATGCTTTCTTGAACCTGAAAGATATTGAAACAATGTTCAAAGAGTATAAATCTGTGAATGTTTCTTTCGATTCTCGTGGACGTGTTGAATCTGTTTCCGAATAGTGTTCTAACGCCTCTGTTATCACTTCCCGATGATGTGTTGAATGGAGGCATTAGGAAATTATTTATGAATACAATAGCAATGAAAAACTTAATCTTATCTTCCCTTTCAAGCTACGGTACACAATTAGTAATTATTCTAACCGCAATTATAGGGATCGGTCTTGCCTATTTGGTTTTCAGAATGGGTTGGCGTTTGGTTCAAGGTACGACTTGGCAAAGCAATGCTTGGCTAGATCGCATGACCTACAAACCTTACAAGGGATATAACCGTTTTCGTTCTAGGTCTTGGAACTTGCAACATACATTGAATTAAAATATGGAAATAATTTGTACAACTTCTGGTGCTGTCGAAACGTGTGATTATTCTTCACTTGCTCCTTTGATTTGGCTTGCTGAATTTTTTGTAGCTACGATTTTATTTTTTAGTATGTTGTATCTTATTAATTATTTAGTAAAGAAAGTTTTATGAGCGATCAATATTCAACAGCATATCAAATAATAACTTCCCTTATACCACAAATTCTCTTTTTGATATTTTTCCCTTGTCTTCTTCTTGGCCAAGCAATCCGTTTAATGCGTAATCCTGCACACTAACATGATGACACTTGCAGAATTACAGACATTAATAGTTACAGTTATAGCAACAGCGGTATTGGTTGGCGGTACGTTTTCGGTTCTAATCGCATTTTTTAAAAAATAACAAAAATCGGAAGGTCGGGCATTATTAATTTAAGTTGTAAAAAAAATATATGACAGCAGCAGCTATGGGTACATTGGTTACTGGAACAGCTACAACATACGGAACACAACTCGCCCTAATTTTGGCCGCAGTTATTGGTATCGGTGTTGCATACTTGGTCTTCCGCTTCGGTTGGAGAAAAGTTAAAGGTTCTACGAAGTAATTAGAAGTCGAGCATTATTAATTTAAGTAGTAAATAAAAATCATGACAGCCGCAGATATGGGTACATTGATTACAGATACAGTAGGCGATTATGGTGCTCAGCTTTTGATCATCTTAACCGCGATTATTGGTATCGGTGTTGCATACTTGGTCTTCCGCTTCGGTTGGAAAAAGGTCAAGGGTTCAACTCACTAAGAATCCCCCGCATTTTGAGCGGGGTCGGGCTCCCCTCCTTGAGGGGGCACGACCTCGCTCCGAATTAAATTAAAAATTGTATGACAAAAAAAATTATCAAAATCATTTCCTTCTTTATAGTCGCATTCTGTATTTCCCAAGCCGGTGGCTGGACTTCGGTATTTGCTTTTGAGGGTGCTCGTACTTACATGGGCTTTTCGGGTATTACTGCTGAAACTGCTTTCCCTTATGAGGGAGGGCGTGCTAGAGATACAACTCAAAATACAGTAAATAAACAAGGGCGGTATGCGTGGGGTGTCTATAATTTTACAGCAACGCAAACTGATATTTCTTATTTTGGTGTTCAGTATAATCAGTTTGCTGTTGATGACGATGAAGCTTTTGGAAAGTGGTGCGGTGATTTAACAGGAGTACCACAACAGGCAGGTTACGATTCTTTTATTTTGTATAAAACTGATGGTATGGATTTAAATGCTCTTGATTCTGATATGTTCGATCAGTCTTCTGCTTATTTCTCTGCTGAAGTGGGTGTAACTATCTTCCCTTTCGGTGGCCCTTTGTATTTTGCTAACTCTGTAATGAATGACGGTACTTGTCGCTATCATGCAATCTCTCAAACAAATGGTGGTACTGCCTATGACCCTGAAGACCCTACTCAACCTCCTTTTAC
>JANNFJ010000214.1:0-8349 GCA_031379725.1 Calothrix sp. OTE_75_metabat_31 | reverse complement strand
AGCAATTCTAAACTAGCACCACCACCAGTGGAAATATGGCTCATTTGGTCAGCCAAACCGACCTTCTCGACTGCAGCAACTGAGTCACCACCACCGATAATCGTGATAGCACCTTTTTTGCCAATTTCAGCCAGAGTATGGGCTACAGCTTCAGTACCAGCGGCGAATTTATCGAATTCAAACACGCCCATCGGACCATTCCAAATCACCGACTTACAATCAGCAAGGGCTGCTTGGAATACCTTCACCGAATCGGGGCCGATATCCAAACCCATCCAACCATCGGGAATATTCTCGATGCTGACAGTTTGTGTATTGGCATCGGGTGCAAATTTATCTGCAACAACGACATCGGTAGGAAGCAAAAAAGTAACGCCTTTTTCCTTAGCTTTGGCTTCCAAGGTACGTGCTAACTCGATTTTGTCATCTTCTACCAACGAACTACCGACATTCAAGCCACGGGCTTTGTAGAATGTGAAAATCATCCCACCACCGATGATGAGCTTATCGCATTTTTCGAGCAAAGCTTCGATAACACCGATTTTACTGGAAACTTTAGAACCACCGATGATAGCAGCTAAAGGACGTTGAGGATTTGCGATCGCATTCTCCAAGTACTGCAATTCCTTCTCAATCAAATACCCAGCCACCGAAGGGCTAAGATACTTGGTTACACCTTCTGTAGAAGCATGGGCGCGGTGTGCAGTCCCGAAAGCATCATTGACGTACAAATCAGCGTTTGCAGCCAATTTTTGAGCGAAATCAGGGTCATTTTTTTCCTCTTCCTTGTAGAAGCGGACATTTTCCAGTAACAAAACTTGACCGTTTTGCATTGCCCCAATTTTTGCTGCAACATCATCACCAATACAGTCATCGCACTTAATGACTTCCTGCCCCAACAACTCAGACAAGCGTTTGGCAACCGGAGTCAAGCGCAAATCATCGCTAACACCCTTGGGACGACCAAAGTGGCTAGCAAGAATTACTTTCGCACCCTTTTTGGTCAAATCTTGAATGGTAGGTAACGCTGCCCGAATCCTTGTATCGTCTGTAATTGCACCCTTTTCGACAGGCACGTTAAAATCTACCCGCACAAAAGCCCGCTTTCCAGCCAAGTCCGATGCTGATAAATTTGCTAAAGTTTTTTTAGACACGACGCAAGCCTCCTGATTACCTTTTTGTTATGTTTTGTGATTAGATCCATTCAAGATTGTACCGAGTCAAGGGTGTACAGGTGAATGATATGTTTAAAACAGTTTTATTTCCAATCGACCAAAGCCGCGAAACGCAAGAAGCCGCTGACGCTGTGATTAACATCGTCCAAACGTACAAAAGCCGTTTGATACTGCTGTCGGTAGTAGAAGAACCTGCTGCCGATGCACCTAGTGCTGACCCCATGCAGTCAGAGGAAGCAGTTGCGAAGTTATTGGCAAGCGGCAAAGCAGCCTTTGAACAGCAAGGTATTCAAGTTGAAACCATCGAACGTCAAGGTAAACCCGCGTTTACAATTTGTGATGTAGCCGATGAAGTTGGGGCAAATTTGATTATTATGGGCTGTCGCGGCTTAGGGTTAACCGACGAAGGGTCAACCGATAGTGTGACAAGTCGAGTGATAAACTTATCTCCCTGTGCTGTGTTGATTGTGCCGTAGGATAGGCATCCTGCCTGTCCGTTAAAAAGCCCGTAGGATAGGCATCCTGCCTGTCCGCCAAAAAGCCCGTAGGATAGGCATCCTGCCTGTCCGTCAAAAAGCCGTAGGATAGGCATCCTGCCTGTCCGAGTCCTAGCTATCTGCCCAGATTTACAAAAAAGACAGGCGGGACGCCTATCCTACGGGTTCTCAAAATTATTATCTTGGATTTATAAAAAAGACAGGCGAGACGCCTATCCTACGGGTTCTCAAAATTATTATCTTGGATTTATAAAAAAGACAGGCGGGACGCCTATCCTACGGGTTCTCAAAATTATTATCTTGGTTAGATTCCCAGAAAAAAGGATATTCTTCTGGGCTAGCAGATAAGCCAGCCTTCACAGGATTTTGACGAATGTATTCCCAAGTATTCTTAAATTCTCCCTCATCCCGAATAATACGGTCATAAGATTCTTGTGACCAAAGCGTACCAATATGCTTCATAACTTTCGGTATTTGTTTAGATGTACAGCTTTTAATACTGTGCATAATGCTACTTATTGACCAGTATTCCGTAGGATAGGCGTCTCGCCTGTCCGTCTCAGTTTTTTCCCAAGGCTTAATTAATAAATGTACGTGGTCATGCATGACAACGATTGCAAACACTTCATATCTTTTTAAATTGAAAAACAAACAAGCATCTAAAACAAGTTGCCTAGCAGTTTCATTCAGTTCCAATCTATCCCACGTTGCGAAGGTAATATGGTAAATTGACCCATTCAGTTCCCAATGAGGAAGTTTTCTTCTGCTGGCTTTTAAATTGTGATTTTTAAGGATTGGTAAATTTGGCATTTTTGACGAATTTCATTAGTAAATTTTGAAATAACAAAAATACAAAGTAATATTTTCTATCATCTTATTCACAAGTTTAGGAGATGCCAAGTCGTAGGATAGGCGACAACGCCTGTCCTACAACTTATGGACAGGCGTTTTTGCCTAACCTACGAGGATTTTTTTGGTCAGGCAGGATGCCTAACCTACGGAAATTTATTGACTGACAGGCAGGATGCCTATCCTACGGGAATTTTTATCAATTTATTGAAGGTTAATTACTTATGTCCTCTAATTTCAGTAATTTCTACAGGTTGAAGCTAGATAATTTTTCGGCTACTATTGAAGTGAATAGTATTTTTAAACACTCATAAACACTTATACCAAACTAAAGTATCGCTGAGTTTATCGATATAAGTAGAGTTTCATAAAATCAATATTTTTAATTGTAAAAATATCATGTTGTATTCTACACAAATACTCAGCAAACATCTGCTTGAAGAATTTCAGGCATGTACGCAACTAAGATACAGTGGAAAGTTAGCGATTAAGTCGCCCCAAGAAAGTCACTGGAGTTTCTATTATCGATTTGGGCGAATTATTTGGGCAACAGGAGGCAATCATCCATCCCGACGCTGGTATCGGCAAATGATTAATTATTGCCCTAATGTTGATATTAGTAAAATTAAGATTCGTGCTGTCGATTTAGCGTTGGAACATTGGGATTATCAATCGATAATTGCATTGTATCGACGTGATAAAATTGACTTCAAGCAGGTAGAAACTATTGCCCAAAATGTTATTGAAGAACTCTTGTTTGATTTAGCACAGTATAAGAAATCTCATGAATTAATTTATATTCGTGATTCGCAAATTCTTCTAGATTTGCCGATTACTTTTACAAGTACAGATTTATTTATTAAACGTGCAGAGAATCAACTCAAAGCTTGGTCTAATGCTGGCTTAAGGAATTGCTATCCTGATTTAGCACCAATAGTTCAAGAACCAGCTAAATTACAAAAACTTGTTAGTCCAGCGGTTTTTAAAAACTTTCTTAGTTTTGTTAATGGTGAACATACTTTACGCGATCTGTCAGTATTTTTAAAACAAGATATTGCTAAAGTTACAAATTCTTTACTTCCACATGTTCTTAAAGGATTAATTCAATTAATACCAATAGCCGATTTACCTTTACCTGGAACTGTAATTATAAAAAACGTCGCAACTAAATCAAACCAGCCCAAAAGCCCGTTGATTGCCTGTATCGATGACAGTTCGCAAGTTTGCCAAATTTTAGAGCAGATTATTATTTCAAATGGGATGCAATTTCTAAAAGTTCAAGATGCAATTCAAGCGTTACCAAAGCTAATTGAACATAAGCCAGATTTAATTTTATTAGATTTGATTATGCCTGTTGTTAATGGGTACGAAATATGCTCGCAAATACGCCGAATGTCTGAATTTACTGACACCCCTGTAATTATATTAACTGGTAGCGATGGCTTATTTGACCGAGTTCGCGCTAAGGTAGTTGGTTCCACAGATTTCATGACTAAACCAATTGTGGCAGACAGAATTTTGGTAATGATACAAAAGCATTTACCCAAGTACTTTGCTAACCCTACACCTGAAGTAGAAATGACGACATCTGAAAATAATTCGTAATTTACAGCCATTTCCAGGTAAATGAACCACATTTTTAATATATCGCGCAGAGGAGGCAGTGCGTTGCGGAGGTTCCCTCCGTTGTAGCACCTGCCGTCGCGCAGAGGTGCAAAGAGGTATTTGATATATTTTTGTGTGGTCTAATTTAGATGAAAACCGCTGTAAAAAACTCTCCTAAGCCCTCTTCAATCTGCGCCCTCTGCCTAGGCTGTGGTCACTCAAGTCCTATAACCACGCTACAACTTTTCAAATAACTTTGCCAAAACCACATTAGAAAATAAAAATCCCTCTGGGTCAGTTAATCGCAATCTGTCTTCCGATAAGGCTACCCAACCTTCTTGAAAATAAGGTTTTAAAATCTTCATAATTTCTTCTACTTTCCCTTGACCAAATTGCCTTAACTTTTCTAAACTCACACCCTCGGCTAACCTCAACCCCAGCATCAGCGTATCTAGCAAAACTTCATCAACTGGTGTTGCTTCGCAATCAACAACCGCACCTGCTTCTACCCAAGCATAATATTCCTTAGTTTTGCGAGGACGAGTAAAACGTTTCCCCTCGACGTAACTAGCAGCACCCATCCCGAAACCATAATATGAACGATTTTCCCAATAAACCCGATTGTGACGGCATTGGTGTCCGGGTTGAGCATAATTAGAAATTTCGTAATGTTCGTATCCAGCATTGGTTAAGACTTGCTGCGCCATTCGGTACATACTGACGGTACTTTCATCAGTCGGTAGGGGTTTATCTCCTGGTTGGTAATAGCGTCCGAAAGCTGTTCCCGGTTCGATGGTAAGGTCATATATAGATACATGTGTTGGTGCGATCGCAATTGCTTTTCCTAAAGATTCTGACCACATTGCCAAACTTTGAGTCGGTAGCCCCGAAATTAAATCCAAGCTGAATTCGGGAACTGCGACTTGACGAATCAAGTCAACGGCAGTAAAAATATCAGTGATGTTGTGCGATCGCCCGCACAGAACTAATAATTCTTCTTGAAAAGCTTGCACTCCTAAACTCACTCGCACGATCCCCGCGCTACGATAGCCAAGTATGTGTTCTAAATCAAATGTACCGGGGTCGATTTCCATAGAAATTTCTACATTCCCGGCAATACCAAACTTTCCCTCTAATGCGTCTAAGATACACTTTAACTGGTCTACAGATAGAAGCGAAGGAGTGCCCCCACCGAAGAAAATTGTTTGTAAAGGTTGACCCAACGTAGGAGTAATGGCGATTTCATGACATAGTACTTTCACATACTGGTCGATAGTAGCCGATGTTTCACCCCGTTTTTTGTCCCCAACCACCGAAATCGGAAAATCGCAGTAAAAACAACGCCGCCGACAAAAGGGTATATGTACGTAAGCAGCCAGGGGAAGGCTAGGAATAATAACTTGTTCCATGATGAAATAAATTAAATTTAGGTTGGTAAAAACTACAAATAATCGAATACAGTAAACTTTTATAATTTCTTATAGTTTGACAGCCGAAAAATAAAGAATATAAAGAATATAACTCTTTAGTTATAATGTTTGCAGATACTATCAGCCTTAATGCTGAGTAAAACAGTATATTTATAAAATATATCTATATGAAATATCAATAAGCAAATATTGCCGATGATATAAAAAATACTCAACATTATCGGGTACTTACAGTCCAGGAAAACAACCTTATTATCATGCTAGACGCAATTATTATTTTCTCATTCATCCTGGCGGCTGCGGTGTCCGGGTTCTACAGCATCGATTTTTTACCGGAAGGAACATTAAGTCGAGTCTCGAATCTAGATGCTTTGCGCTTGGTTTTCGCTGTTTTTACTGCCATTATCGGCGGTGCATTTGGACTGAGAATCCAGACTGGATATCGTCGTCTCGAAGCACAAGTGCGCGACTTGCCCCTCGAAGTGATTATCACCCGCGCAATCGGCTTAATTATTGGATTGCTAGTCGCAAACTTAATGCTAGCACCCCTATTCTTACTACCTATACCCCCTGATTTTAGCTTTATTAAGCCTCTAGTTGCCGTTGTCGGCAGTATTGTGCTGGCTTATACTGGTATGAATTTAGCCGACACCCACGGGCGCGGATTGATGCGGTTTATTAATCCCAATACCGTCGAAACGATGCTTGCAGAAGGGACAATCAAACCTGCCATTACTAAAGTTCTCGACACCAGTTGTATTATCGATGGTCGCATCGAAGCACTGCTTGAAACTGGCTTTTTGGAAGGACAACTTCTCGTCCCGCAATTTGTTTTACAGGAATTGCAGCAAGTTGCCGATGCGAGTAAAGACCAAAAACGAGTGCGGGGAAGAAGGGGACTCGAAATTCTCAACCGGATTAAAGAAGCTTATCCTGAACGGATTATAATTAATGCTTCCGACTATGAGGATATCCCTACCGTCGATGCAAAGTTGGTGCGGTTCGCGCAAGAAATTAACGGTATATTGTTAACGAACGATTACAATTTGTCAAAAGTTGCCAGCGTTCAGAAAGTTTCAGTTCTCAATGTCAATGACTTGGTAAATGCGGTTCGTCCAACTTATTTACCTGGGGACAATATTGATATTAAGGTTCTTAAAGAAGGTAAAGAACCAAGTCAGGGTATTGGCTATCTTGACGATGGGACAATGGTTGTGGTTGAAGAAGGTAGTAGTTACGTTGGTGGTGAAATTCGGGTAGTTGTAACTAGTGCCCTCCAAACATCTGCCGGAAGAATGATTTTTGCCAAACCTCAAGCTTCGGCTGTGGCGTAGTAAAATACGTTTGAGTGACAAAAAATTCTGCGTAGGGGCACGATAATATCGTGCCCTTACAATTATGGGATAACACAAAACCCTTAAAAAGACGCAATTCACTTTAACCAATGTATTTTTTATGAATAAACAATTAGACGAAACGCGATCGCACGAAATTGGTCAATTTATTAAAAGTAAAGCTAAAAAGACTTTTGATAATGCCTATAAGGCAGCATTAGCAACTGAGGGTGCAAGCTATGTACAAGGGTTTGTGGTTTTTAGCGGACAACCATACCGTCCTGTGGAACATGCCTGGATTGAGGTGACTGACACAAATGGTGATGAGTCTGTTATATGTATTATCGACCCCAATCTACCCCATTTAAAGAAAAAAGCCGGGGAACTGTCGTATTTTGCAGCACAAAGCTTAGATATAAAGGAACTGAAGGAAATTTTAGAGGAGTCAGAGGAAGACTATCCCGAAGATGACCCTTTACCAATCTACGGTGATGCACCCTATGAGTATTATGGTGATGTGATGTTGGGCGATAAAAACTATTTAGATGCTTATCAATTAGCTGAAGCTAAATCTAAGGAAATTAACAAACCGATTGTTGAGAGTAATTGAAGAGTTGTCAGTTGTGATTAGGCTATAGGAACAAGCAAGCACTGACCGCTAACCCCGCATTTCTCACAAGCATTGCGATAAGGGGTATGAGTATCATCAGAACAGAAAACCGGGTTAAGCTTAAAAACCTTATTCGCTAAGAGCTTTGCCAATAACGAAGGTCATTGACACTCTGCTGATCATCAAGTCATTACTCAAGGATAAAATAAGGGTTTAAGCTTCTAAAAATGCTTGTATTACTAATGTAATATCTCTTAACCCGATTTTCTGCACGAATGCTACTCATACCCCGGTTATAACTGCCTGAAAGACTTGATTTTAAAGGTAAATACCTAATTTTCGTTTAAAGTTCAGCATAACGCCTACGCAAGAGCCGTTTTATTTGCTGTCCGGTTCAATTTTAGTATAAGGATAAATAGCATGTTCAACTTTGGAAAAAGAATTTTTAACTGATTCGCGCATAGCATTCTCTAGGCTTTCTTTATAGAAAGAGTTTGTTGAAACATTTTCTAAAATATATATTGACTTTAATACATATTCAGTAAATTCTTCAAGTATTGTTTCTTGTCTTAAAACTTCATTTTTTGTAGTGCATTTTAAGTTTCTTGCTCGCTCAATTAAATAAGCGTGAACTTCAGGGTATATATTTGTAATATAGAAAAATAAATTTTTACGGTATTTACTGTAACAATTTTTTAGGCTAATTCTTTCTTTTATAGAAATTATTTTAAGCGCTTTCTCGAAATTAGATAATTCAAGAACTTCAAATCCTAAATATTGCGCTATAAAAGAAAAATAGTTTGCTATCTCTAAGCCAAATTTTCCATGTTCTTCTGTAATTCGGTTTTG
>JANNFJ010000206.1:0-3959 GCA_031379725.1 Calothrix sp. OTE_75_metabat_31 | reverse complement strand
CTCACAGCGGGTGCATTGCTGATGATTGATTATATTTTGACAGTAACTGTCAGTATATCTGCAGGTACAGCCGCTTTAACATCCGCAGTTCCGGCACTGCTACCCTTTACAGTCAGTTTGTGCTTGATTTTTATTTTCTTGTTGACGCTGGCAAACCTCCGAGGTGTAAAGGAATCGGGCAACATCTTTATGATTCCTACATATGCCTTCATTGTCTGCATTTTTATCCTGATTATCCTGGGTTTATATAAACAAGCAACTGGACAGGTAGCAACAGCATACCCCGAACTACCTGTAAAAGAAGGATTAAGCTTGTTTTTTGTTTTGCGGGCATTCTCGGCTGGTTGTACGGCATTAACAGGAGTCGAAGCCATATCCGACGGAGTTTTGGCATTTAAAGAACCCGAATGGAAAAATGCTCGACTAACATTGCTTTATTTGGGTGTAATACTGGGAATAATGTTCATTGGGATTACTTACTTAGTTAATGTTTTCCACATTGTCCCCAGCGAAAATGAAACAGTTATCTCACTCTTAGGTAGGCAGATAGTTGGGACCGGACCATTCTACTTTTTTATGCAGGTGGTAACGTTGCTAATTTTACTGTTAGCGGCTAATACAAGTTTTGCAGATTTTCCCCGACTTTGTTACTTCTTAGCCAGAGATGGTTTTTTACCGCGCCAATTAAGCCTACTGGGTGAACGTTTAGTTTATTCCAATGGGATTATTTTGTTAAGTTCTTGTGCGGCAATTTTGGTAGTTATCTTTAAAGGTGAAGTTAACGCAATTATTCCCTTATATGCAGTGGGGGTATTCACTTCCTTTACACTCTCGCAAGCGGGAATGGTACGACATTGGTACCAAGGAAAAGAACCTGGTTGGCTTCCGAGTGCATTAATGAATGGGTTGGGTGCAGTTGCTACATTAGTAGTATTGGGAGTTATTATATCCACCAAATTTAAACTCGGTGCGTGGATGGTTGTGGTGGCAATACCTGTTGTTGTTAGCTTGTTTATGGCGATTCATCGTCACTATCAATTTGTAGCAAACCGTCTCAGTACCCAAGGATTAGCACCCCGCAGTTATATTCCCAAAGCGAAGCCTAATGTTGTCACGCACCCAGCAGTGGTTATTGTTGGGCAACTTAATCGCGGGACAGTGGAAGCTTTAGATTATGCGCGTAGTATTGCTGATGAAATAGTTGCCGTGCATGTTGATATTGGTTCGACTGATAAAGAAAAACTACAACGACAATGGGAACAGTTAGAGTCAGATATTCCCTTGGAGATTATTGAATCTCCCTATCGGTCTTTGATTGAACCAATTCTTGATTTTGTGGTGGAATTTGAAGCCGGTCATCCCGATGTTTTTACAACTGTGATTATTCCTGCGTTTGTTACTTCTAAGTGGTGGGAAAGTCTTTTACATAACCAAACTACTTTGTTTTTAAAAAACGCTTTGCGGGCGAAGAAAAGCCGAGTTGTTACGACTGTGAGGTATTTTTTGTAACAGCTAATTTTTCATAATTTGCATAATATATTGAAACTGGGTTCTAGAAAAACCCGGTTTTTTATTACAGCTATTTTCATGCTGTTACGGTTTAGGAAAGAAGGGCGGGGAGCAATACTGCAACCCCCCTTCTTAAGGGGGGCTAAAAGCCTATTAAAGTCCCCCAACTTATCGGGGGATAATGGTGGATCTATTTTGGGAAAACTTCAAAACCTACGCAGTATTGGGGCGGGGAGACCCCGCCCCTACTTAATATTTTTATTATATTCATATCAAAAAGTATGTGTTAGTCTGTAGAAGCTTCAAGATAATTTGTTCGCTGTAATAGGTGAATGATATGGGGTTATCTCTCTAGAAAATGTTTTATTTTCACAGTAGATAGGGCAGCTACTTGTGATTGTGTAAAACTTTATTGCTGAATAATTTTGTTGTATTGGTCACAATTTTTATTCAAATTAAAATCATTCAGATTGAAATTAGTAGCAGTCGCTATAATAGGTCAATATTAACGCTGCAAACCGTAAAAACTACCAGGAAGGCATATCTACTTAATATCAATAGCGGCTATAACGGTTGAACTCCAACGATACATAGTATTCAACGAGCAATTAACAGCAGCATTGATATGTACACCACACTTGATTATCACTCATTTTAAAGATAGTAAATTACGCAAGGCATATGAACAAAACCTATCGGGGTCAGCGTCAAAAAACAGCTCTTATAACTGGTGCTGCTAGCGGAATTGGTTATGAGTTAGCTTGTCTTTTTGCCCAAGATAATTACAATTTGGTATTAGTAGATAGAAATGGGCAAAAACTCATCGAAATTGCTCATGAATTTAGAAATAAATTTGACATTTCTGTAAAAATTATTTCTAAAGATTTATCTTTATCAACATCACCATTAGAAATTTTTACGGAACTTCAACAAGCATCCATCAATATTGATGTATTGGTTAATAATGCTGGATTTGGTCAATGTGGTTTCTTTATCGAAACTGACCTAAAAAATGAGTTAGAAATGCTACAGGTCAATTTGGTTTGCGTTACCCACTTAACTAAGTTATTTGTCAAAGAAATTGTCAATAAAGTTGAAGGCAGAATACTTAATGTTGCCTCTACTGCTGCTTATCAACCATGCCCGTTAATGGCTGTTTACTTTGCCACAAAAGCCTATGTACTATCATTCTCCGAAGCGATCGCTAACGAATTGGAAGAGACAGGTGTTAGCATGACTGTGCTTTGCCCTGGCCCAACTCATTCAGCTTTCCATGAAAGAACTGGAATGGCTGACACTGAGTTGGTTAAAGGTAAGAAAATGATGGATGCTGCCACTGTCGCGCAAATTGGTTATCGCGGCATGATGGAAGGCAAAACTGTTGTGATTCCAGGTGTCAAGAATCGGATTATGGCAGAATCGATACGGTTTACACCGAGAAAGTTAGTAACCAAAGTAGTCAGAAGTATGCAACAGTTGCCAACTTAAAGAAGGCTGTGGGGAATACTCTACTCGTTTAATGGTTGTGGATGTTAGGCTGAATTTGCAAAAATTCGGTCTAATTTAATGTATAAAATTGTATCTACCACTTTAATAGCCACAACTTTGTTAATTGGCTCAGTTGAGACCCGAAATCCCGCAATTGCACAGACTTGTGCGTCAAAATGCGGTACTAGTCCGCTTCAGTTTACACCTGGGCAACTGGTACAGGTTGTAGTTGTGAATAGAACACCGCGCATGTTGCAATTACAGAGGATGGAGGCTACCGAATCGATGCCAATTCAGCCCGGTCAAGTTTTAAAATTTGAGCAAGCACAAGTCACTGAACCGAATATGTCGTTACTGTTTTGGGATGATACCGGACGAGCTTTAAAAGCAACGGCTTCTAAACCGAATCTAGCCACACTGCGAATCGAACTGCGTCCAAATTGGCAGCAACCAGGCGATCGCTCAGTCTATTTACGCGATGATGGAATGGTTAATATTTTATAAAACGGATGTAGAGACGCGATATATCGCGTCTCCTGTATAAACACGAAATTTAAAATTGTAAATTAAAAACAAAGTGTTTCAATAACTTGCATTGGTGGCTTATTTGCAGGTAAGTTGTAGGATGGATTATTTGTTGTGACGTAATGAGAAACGCGATATATCCAACGAGAGACGCGATATATCGCGTCTCTACCTCTCCTAACTATTATTTTTAATGCAAAATCAATCTTTACCTCCGTCAATCGTAAATCGCCGACGTTTGCCGAATCAAAGATGGCAAATATACCCACAAAAACCGGAATTAGCGCAGAAATTTGCCGATTTTTATAATTTATCCCCTATTATTAGCCAATTATTAATCAATCGCGGTATTGATACTCTCGAAAGCGCAAAAATATTTTTACAGCCGGAATCTTTAGTATTACCTTCACCGCTCGAAGATTTTCCCGATTTAGCGG
>JANNFJ010000202.1:0-6988 GCA_031379725.1 Calothrix sp. OTE_75_metabat_31 | reverse complement strand
AGCAATTCTCATAAATTCCCCCGATACGACCACTTTACCCCCCCAACCTGCATGTATTCCACCGGAACCGAAGCGGGACAAAGTGCCTTTACTTGCTTTAATTAGTGGTTTGTTAGTAGTTTTAGGACTTTTGGGAATAGTTGCATTAGCAACTCGTTCCGGTGAAGGTGCTTTCAATCGCAGCTACGGACAAGCACCCGAACGAAAGAAGGGAAAAACAGTAACGGTTGACTATTTTCCTTATCAAGAAGGTAAGGATAGTCAGGGACGAGTTGCTGAGTTTAATGTTGCTGTTTTATCGGTTGAATATAAATGGTTATTAGGTAGTAGTTTTCAAATTAAGCATAACGACCAAATTATTAGTTTAGATACTTTAAAATCTAATCTTCAGCAGGAGGGGATTCAACGCATTATGGAGAATCCTAGCGAAATTATTTCCGTGGGGACTGCATCTTGTGAGGGTGATGTTGCGAAGGAAGAAGCTAGGGCATTAGAAAGGTCTAAACAAATTCAACTTTTAACGAAAAAGTTATTTAGTAGTAGTAGCAACTTATCAGGATATCGATTATTGAATTTGGGACAGTTTAATCGTAGTGATTGCCAAAGCAGTCAAGATGCAACTGCATATCAACGTAGTATTATTATTATTGGTGTGAAGAAAAAAGCGGATGGTGTGGTTTTGGATGAAGCGTTAAGGGATAGGTTAGTCAAAAAGCCTTTTGCCGATTTTAACTTAGAGGATTATTCGTTAGGAAGAAAAGAAAGGTTTAAGTCGATACCTAGTAATTTATAATTTTAGCATTAATAATGATATCGGCAAGAAATAATAGTTAAATAAACATCATCAACAGTATAAACCAAACGATTTGTATCATCAATTCGCCGCGACCAAAATCCAGCTAAATTTTCCTTTAAAGGTTCTGGTTTACCGATACCTTCAAAAGGCATCCGCATTACCTCCTCAATCAGTTTATTGATTCGTTTGAGAGTCTTTTTATCTTGTCCTTGCCAGTAAATATAACTATCCCAAGCCTCATCAGTCCATGCTAACATTCTAATCATCTAGCAAATCTCGTTCCACCACTTTTCCTTGTTTAAATTGAGCAATAGAACGTTCTAAATGGGCTGCATTTGCCGGAGACTTCAATAAATACACTGTCTCCATCAAACTATTAAAAAACTCCAGGGACATCACCACCGCATCATCAGCATCCCGTCTGGTAATAATTGTATAGTCAGCATCTTCTGTCACCTGGTCTAAAACCTTTTTTAGACCATTTCTTGCTTCGCTAAAAGAAATAATTTTCATTTGGAGCAAACCTGTACTGTTTGTTGTACAAGTATAGCATTTTTTGTAAGACTATACATGTACAATCCCCCAGATTTACTGTGGTGCGATCGCAATGCCAATTCCTTCCCAATACTGCTTGGTTAGCTCTTGTAGAGACGTTACATGTAACGTCTCTACAAAGGTTTCACGCTTTGCGATTTTCTCTTCACCGAGCAATATTGTTGTGGGATGGGCATCCTTGCCCGTCTTAATCTTATATTTAATTACGTCTACTTACTTACATCAAATACCTCCACTACGGTTTAATTCCCAATACTACGGTAGATTTTTTCCTCGTTATCGAATACTTCATAATCGCTTTCGTGGGGTGAAAATCGAATCGTTTCTTGTCTTCCTAATGCTAAAATTCCAAACTTAGTTAGACTTTGGTAAAATAATTTATGTACGCTGGCTTGGAGAGTTTTATTAAAGTAAATTAAGACATTACGACAAATAATTATATTAAAATCATTGAAAGAGCGATCGCTTACTAAGTTATGTAGCGAAAATATCATATTTTTATTCAGTGATGCATCAAAAACAGCGCTCTTGTAAGCTGCTGTATAATATTCTGAGAAAGCTTTTTTCCCTCCAGCTTGTAAGTAATTTTGCGTGTATTCTTGCATATTCGTTAACGGAAAGATTCCCGCTTTCCCATACTGCAAAACCCTTTCGTTGATATCAGTCGCATAAAGTCGGCAGCGATGATATATACCCTCTTCTTGGAGTAAAATTGCCATTGAGTATACTTCTTCCCCTGTGGAACATCCAGCGTGCCAAATCCGAATAAAAGGGTAGGTTCGTAATGTGGGGATGACTTTGTTTCGTAATGCTAAGTAAAAGCTAGGGTCGCGGAACATTGATGTTACAGTTATAGAAAGATTGTCCAAAAAACGCTCCATGTACTCGTGGTTATGTAAAATCTTCTCTTGGAGTGCAGAAATATTGGGTAATCCTTCTAAATGGATAGTATGCCAAATTCGACGTTTGACGGAAACGCGAGAATAGTTTCTAAAATCAAAATTGTAATATTGATATATTGCTTCTAATAGCAATTCGATTTCAATATCTTCCAGTTTACTATCCATTATTAGTACAACCAAACTCGTAATAGCGAAAGCAGTTGTTCGGTATCGACAGGTTTTGTAATATAATCGGATGCACCTGCTTCAATACATTTTTCCCTGTCACCTTGCATCGCTTTAGCGGTAAGTGCAATAACTGGTAAAGATTGGAATTGATGATTTTGACGGATTTTTTGAGTTGTTTCATACCCATCCATTTCTGGCATCATCACATCCATCAGCACAATATCGATATCAGGATTTGCTTCTAAAACTTCGATACCCTCTATCCCATTTTCCGCATATAACACCCGCATTTGATGATTTTCGAGCATACTTGTTAATGCAAAAATATTTCGCATATCGTCATCGACAATCAAAACTTTTTTACCAATCAAGATAGTATCGCTAGATTGTAATTTTACGAGTATTTCTTGTTTAGTTGGAGGTAACGCTGCTTGAACTCGGTGCAAGAATAATGCAGTTTCCGCTAAAAGTCGTTCGGGAGAACTCACATCTTTAATAATGACTGTTTCAGCTATACGTCGCAGTTCAGTTTCTTGGGTTCTCGAAATTTCTCGACCTGTGTAAACAATAATTGGTAATACTTCACCGTTAAGTTCTTGTTTAATTTGTTCAATCAGTGCAAACCCACTCATATCAGGTAAACCCAAATCGAGTACCATACAATCAAAATGTTGCGAACGAATTGCCGTTAAAGCTTCCGCACCCGTACCGACTGAAGTAGTAGCAACATCATCATCAGCAAGTAATTCGACGATACTTTTACGTTGTATCGCATCATCTTCGACAATCAATAGGTTTCTAACTTGACGTTCGACAAAAGCTTTGATTTTGGTGAGTGCTGCGGTAATGGTGTCGCTAGAAATGGGTTTTTGGAGATATGCGATCGCACCTTGTTGTAAACTGCGCTGTCGTCGCTCGTCTACTGTCATAATATGAACGGGGATGTGGCGGGTATTAGCATTATGCTTCAACCTGTCTAAAACCATCCACCCATCGATTCCCAGTAAGTTGATATCTAATAAAATCGCTGTCGGTTGAAATTGTTGTGCTAGTACTAACCCAGTACTGCCATTTTGAGTAACAATACCTTTAAATCCATGAGTCACTGCCATATCATAGAGGATACGCGCAAACTTAACATCATCCTCCACAATTAGCAGAGTGCGATCGCCTGGTTTAATATTATTCCTATCGTCGCTAATTGGGGAGTAGGGGTGTAGGAGTGGGGTTCCCCCACCCGTTATTGAGTAAGGAGTAGGGAATGAGGAATCGAATAATTGACTGCTGACAACTGACTCCTGACTACTAACAACTGACTGCTGACTGCTAACAACTGACTGCTGACTACTAACTAATGACTCTGTACCAACAAAAGGTAAATACAGAGTAAATATACTTCCTTCCCCTAGCCGACTTTTTAAAGTAATTTCTCCACCTAGAAGACGGGCAATTTCCCGACTAATCGATAATCCTAAACCTGTCCCCCCATGCTTTCTGCTGGTACTACCATCAGCTTGTTGAAAAGCTTCAAAAATTATTTTCTGTTTATCGGGTGCAATACCCATCCCGGTATCGCTAACGCTAAAACCAATGACAGCATTAGCTTGATTTAAACTATCATTGTAGGGACTCCAACCCTGCTTGGCTAAATCTACCGTTAAACAAACTTCTCCTTGTTCAGTAAATTTAAAAGCATTCGCAAGGAGGTTTTTCAATACTTGTTGCAACCGTTTGGCATCGGTATTCATCGCATCGGGTAAATTTGCCGCAAAATTAAAGTTAAAATTTAACCCTTTCGTGCGTGCAACTTCCTCAAACATCCGTTGTAAACCTTGCCGCAATTCATTAAATGGTAACGGGTAAAATTCAATCGACATTGTGCCAGATTCGATTTTGGCTAAATCCAGAATATCGTTGATTAACTCCAACAAATCATTTCCCGCAGCATGAATTGTCCGACTATATTCGATTTGCTTCGCAGTCAAATTTGCTTCGTTATTTTCAGACAGAAGTTTGGCAAGAATCAGTAAACTATTTAGAGGTGTCCGCAATTCATGGGACATATTAGCGAGAAACTGTGATTTATACTTAGAAGACAGTTCCAATTCTTCGGCTTGAATTTCCAACGATTGACGAACTCGTTCTAATTCCTGGTTATTACCTTCGACTTCCTGCTTTTGCACTGCTAACTGTTCGGCTTTTTCTTCCAATTCAACATTGAGTTGCTGCAATTCCTCGTTGGAATTTTGTAACTCATATTGTTGTTGCTTCAATAATTCCTCCGATGCTTGTAGAGTTTGGGTTTTTTCAGCCAAACTTTGATTGCTTTCTTGCAGTTCAGCTTGCTGATTTTGCAACAACTGTGCTAAAGCTTGCGACTGCTGCAATAACTCACCAGTGCGAATATCGGATGCGATCGCATTCAATATCACCCCTAGTATCTCACTCAATTGCTCCAAAAATGCCAGAGATATGGGACTAAACCGTTGAAATGATGCGAGTTCAATGACAGCAACAACTTCATTCTCGAATAATATCGGTAACACAATAATATTCAAGGGTTTGCTTTCTCCCAACCCCGAAGCTATCCGAATATAATCGTTAGGAACATCGGTAAGTAATATTTGTTGCTTCTCTAACGCACATTGTCCCACCAATCCTTCCCCAAACTCGAATCGATTCGATAAATTTTTCCGTTCTTGATACGCATAACTACCAAGTAATTTGAGTACAGGAGGTTTTGTATCCGAGTCTGTAAGGTAAAAAAGACCTTGTTGTGCAGCGACTAACGGGGCAAGTTCGCTTAAAATCATCCTAGCGACAGTTTCCAAATTTCGCTGTCCTTGGAGCATTTGCGTAAACTTCGCTAAATTCGATTTTAGCCAATTTTGCTCTTCATTTCGTGTAGTTGTCTCACGCAAATTGGCAACCATTCTATTAAATGATTCTACTAATACTCCAACTTCGTCTCTACGATTATTTTCAGGAACACTTACAGATAAATCACCATCAGCAAGCTTAGTAGTTTTTATGGAAATATCTCGTAAGGGATTGGAAATACTTCGATTGAGATAAATACCAATTAAAGTTAATAATATAAAAGTAGTAGGTATTCCAATACCAATAGTATTAATTGCTTCTTGGGTTGCTATTTCTGCTCTTTGATTACGTTTTTCTAATAAGCTTCGTTCCTCAACTTCCATCTCCAATGTAATGCGACGAATTTCATTTGTTAAACCCCTGCCACCATCCTTAAGAACTAATTGTCTAGCTGCCTCAAATCCCTGCTTTTCTCGCAACGCAATTCTATTTTTTACTACTAGTAAACGTTGATTAATCAATGGTTCTAACTTTTCAATCCGAACCTGTTGCCTAATATTGTCTTTAGTAATATTCCGGAGATTGCTGATATTTTTTTTAACTAAAGAAGCTGCATTATTATAGGGTTCTAAAGAACTTTTTTCTCCAGTAACAATATATCCACGTTGTCCAATTTCCACATCTTGAAGTTGCGAAATTAAATTTTCTAACTCTCCCAATACTTGATAGGTATGCGTTTGCCAACGAGCATTATATATAAGATTAGTAGTTGTACGATATGAGATAATCCCCAAAGCAGTAATTATCGCTAATCCCACTCCAAAGCTAGCCCCAATTTTTGTTCCAAGATTAAAATTTCTCATTATATTAAATAATAAATAAGTTAGTAATTATCAGTTAAAAATAGGAATTATACAAAAACTATCCTAAACCCACTATTTAATCTGTGTTCTGCGTGATGTGGTTCCTTTTTTCATGACTGCTGCATAAGTCCTAAAAAATTACGATATATACCGTAGGGGTGGGGGAACCCCACCCTCTTTATTTTTAGAGTCCCCTACCCTCTTTTTTAGGAGGACTTACGCAAAAGCTACGGAATAACAGACCACTCCCGACACAGAGTAAATAGCGGGTTTGGGAGATTTTTTGCGTAAGTCCTATTTAGATTTTCCACCCTTTTTTAAACAACTAATATTTTACAAATTAAGTACATCATCCCTCGGTGTAATTTATTTAGCTACTTGCCAGAGATATAAAATTTTCTATCCCTAAAGATACATCTTTAATTACCTAAAATATTGATTGTAGGATAAACATCTTGCCTGTACTATGGTATCGACGTATACTCACTACGTTAGATGCATTTTTTTAATTCCAAATTATCTGGAATCTTTGACATAAAAAATGTAGCTGACAATCTACGACTATTTGGATATATAATCATGAACCCTAAAAATAAAAAATTGACAGGTACTGCCATATTACTAGCATTATCTTCAATTACTGTCGGTGCAGGTGTAGCACAGTCACAACTTACAACCCAATCAAAAATATTCGTTGATGGTTTTGGTCGTGCCAAAGTCGGAATGACAGTAAACCTTGCGAGTAGTGCCACAGCAACTCGTTTCGTATCACTTGATGGTAAAAAGATTCAAACCAAAGGTTGTTCTTATGTCAAACCTAAAACTGCACCCCAAGGTATTCAATTCATGCTTACCGACGGACGCATTGCGAGGGTGGATGTAGT
>JANNFJ010000161.1:0-3572 GCA_031379725.1 Calothrix sp. OTE_75_metabat_31 | reverse complement strand
GCTAGGTCTGTTTGAAGGGGGATTATGCGCTTTAGTCCTCTGTAATAACTTATTTTCCAGCTACATAATTTTGGAAGTTCTGACACTAGGAACTTACTTGTTAGTTGGGTTGTGGTTCAGTCAGTCGTTGGTGGTGAAGGGTGCTAGAGATGCATTCCTGACCAAACGGGTAGGTGACTTGTTCTTGTTGATGGGAGTGTTAGGGCTATATCCGTTAGCTGGAACCTGGAACTACACCGACTTGGCAGAATGGGCAAGTACTGCGAATGTAGACCCAACAGTAATTAATTTAGTTTGCTTGGGTTTGATTGCAGGCCCGATGGGTAAATGTGCCCAATTTCCCTTGCATTTGTGGTTGGATGAAGCAATGGAAGGCCCCGTTCCGAGTACGATTTTGCGGAACTCGGTGGTTGTCGCTAGCGGTGCCTGGGTATTGATAAAATTACAACCAGTATTTGCTTTGTCACCGTTAGTTTCTTCGACGATGATAGCCGTTGGTGTAATAACTGCACTGGGTGGATCGTTGATTGCGATCGCGCAAATTGATATGAAGCGCTGTTTGTCTTATTCGGTTAGTGCTTACATGGGTTTGGTGTTCATCGCTGTGGGTACTCAACAAGATGAAGCAGCGCTGTTATTAGTACTCAGTCATGCTTTGTCGGAAGCATTATTGGTGATGTCAACGGGTACAGTTATTTGGAACAGCATCACGCAAAATGTCACTCAACTTGGTGGGTTGTGGTCGCGTCGTCCTGTTTCTGGATTAGCTTATATAGTGGGAACTCTGGGATTGATTGGGTTGCCACCATTGGGTAGCTTTTGGGCAATGTTGAAACTTGCCGATGAACTTTGGATAACTCACCCGCTATTGGTAGCTGTACTCGTTGCAGTCAATGGTTTGACTGCTTTTAGCTTAACCCGCGAATTTGGTTTGATTTGGGGTGGCAGAGGTAAACAAATGAGCGAACGCTCTCCCGAAGTGTCTTGGCCAATGACCCTTCCAATGGTAGTATTGGCAGGCTTTGTGTTACATTTACCTTTAATTTTGCTTTCTTTAGGGCTGTTACCTAGCTGGGCAAGCATTAATACTGATGTCGCATTAATTTTGATGTGGTCGAGTATTCTTGGTTGCAGCATCAGCGGTGTAATTTATCTGAGCGATTTATTTCCTAAACCCGTCAAACTTCCTTACAAACCTTTACAAGATTTACTTGCCAAAGACTTTTACACTCCTGAGCTATATAAAGGTAGCATCATTTTAGGCGTGGATTTACTTTCTAGGCTGACCGACACCCTCGATCGTCTAGTTGTTGATGGTATCGTCAATTTGGTTGGTTCAATTTCGCTTGGAGGTGGTGAAGGACTTAAGTATGGTAATTCCGGGCAAACTCAGTTTTATGCGTTGACTGTTGTCATTGGTGTTAGTATTTTAGGTGCTTTTGTGACTTGGCAATTTTGGGGCGACCAATTCTTAGATTTGATGTCCGCAGCTTCGATTTCTTTATTGCCTAACTCTTGATTTATCGTCTGTAATTTTTGTTGTAGGGTGCGAAGCGTGTTTGTAAGGCTTTCACACTTTGCGCTCTACAAAAATAACTTGTTCTTTTGCTGTCAATCTGTTTGGGATGCTTAATAAAATATGGATGAAATAACCACAGAGTCACTGAGAACACAGAGAAAGAGTTGTGAGTGCTACCAAAAATCAAATATTAGTCCTATAACAATATCCTTTTCAGGAATTTGCATCTAATTACCAAGTAATAATTAACAACTAATTATCATTATGCTAAGTGTTTTAATCTGGACACCAATTTTTGGAGCATTGCTGGTGGCATTGCTACCCAAGAAGTTACCCGCAGTCAATATTCGTCTTGCAGGTTTATTTATTTCGGGATTAGTTTTACTTTGGAATATCTTTGTATTACTCAAATTTGATATTTCCAATCCAGGAATGCAACTGCGGGAATATTTGCCTTGGAATGAAACTTTGGGTTTAAACTATCAACTCGGAGTCGATGGTTTATCGCTTCTGTTACTAGTATTAAATAGCTTGCTGACTTGGATTTCTATTTACAGCAGTAGCAAAACAACCGAACGGCCTCGACTTTTCTACTCGATGATTTTGCTAATTAGCGGTGGAGTCGCAGGTGCATTTTTAGCAGAAAACTTACTGCTATTTTTCTTCTTTTAAGAGTTAGAATTAATTCCTTTTTATCTGTTAATTTCAATTTGGGGTGGCGAGAAGCGTAATTACGCAGGAACGAAGTTTTTAATTTATACTGCTGTTTCCGGAGCATTGATTCTGGCAACGTTCTTAGGAATGGTTTGGTTGACAGGCTCTAACAGCTTTGCTATCGATGATATTTCCATGCAGGGCTTGTCATCAGGGCTACAGGTACTTCTTTTGTCTGGAATTATTATCGGCTTTGGTATCAAAATTCCGCTTGTCCCTTTTCATACCTGGTTGCCCGATGCTTATGTTGAAGCATCTGCACCTGTAGCGATTCTTTTGGGTGGAGTGTTAGCAAAGCTAGGTACTTATGGTTTATTACGGTTTGGTTTAGCCATGTTTCCTGATGCTTGGAGCATAGTCGCACCAACTTTAGCCATATGGGGTGCGAGTAGTGCAGTTTACGGAACAGTGACTGCGATCGCGCAAAAGGATATCAAGCGAATGGTAGCATACAGTTCCAACGGACATATGGGTTACATATTACTAGCTGCTGCTGCCAGTACACCGTTAGCGCTAGTTGGTGCAGTTGCTCAAATGTTCAGCCACGGTCTGATTCTGGCTATGCTTTTCCACCTTGTGGGGATTGTCGAAGTTAAAGTTGGCACACGCGAACTCGATAAACTTAATGGTTTGATGAGTCCGATTCGCGGTTTACCCCTCGTCAGTGCTTTACTAGTTTTGGGAGGGATGGCAAGTGCTGGAATACCGGGTATGACAGGCTTTATTGCTGAATTTATCGTTTTTCAAGGTAGCTTCGCTGTCTTCCCCATTCCCACCCTGATGTGTGTAGCAGCTACTGGTTTAACAGCAGTATATTTTGTCATCCTACTCAACCGTACCTGCTTCGGTAGGCTTGATAATAAATCAGCATACTACCCTCGTACCTTCTGGTCGGAAAAAATGCCTGCTTTAATATTGGCTGGTTTGATTATATTCTTTGGAATTCGACCTAACGAGCTAGTACGTTGGAGCGAACCAACGACTACTGCAATGGTTGCTGCAATTCCGGCAATTCAAATTGATAGTCCACAAGTAGCACTTAAGTAATTAGAGTTAGTATCCCAACAAACTCGTAGCATAGGCATCTCGCCTATCTTACAAATACACCGACAGACGCGACGCCTATCTTACGGGAACCTTTTGGAGTCAACATGACGCTAACTTTAATTCCAATTAGTCTGGTAATTTTCAGGTTTCTTGTTGCTCCATTCCTCCTATGGGATGCTCTTGATGGTAAAACTAGTATCTGGTTTATTATTGCTTTTATCGCAGCATTTCTATCAGATATTTTTGACGGTATTATTGCCAGAAAACTGGGTGTTAGTAATGCTCAATTGCG
>JANNFJ010000436.1:0-2870 GCA_031379725.1 Calothrix sp. OTE_75_metabat_31 | reverse complement strand
CAGGCGAGACGCCTATGCTACGGTCATTCTCGTGTACTTGGTATAGATTAATCGCAATTATTTTATTTGTAGGTTCTCCATCAACAGTATGGTCTTCGCAAACGCAAATTATGCGCTGACGTTGACTATCTAATATTCCATCACCATACCGCATTGCAACTTCCGCCGTCAGGGGTTGTGCTTCACCTTCGAGGTTTTGACTATATAAACGTTGGTCGGCAAAGTTAGAAAAATACACCGTCCTATCGATAACAAAATACGCACCACCCCCATACTCATGAACGCGGGTACGAACGTTAAAATTATTTGGTGTGACATCTTCTGTTTTACCATCGGGTGTCCGACGGACAATTACATTTCGTCCTTTTTCTGAAGGTCGTAACTCACTCCAGTAAATATCTTCCCCATTGAGGGCAATTTGTCCTAGGCCGATACTTGCTGCCGTAATTAAATCGGTTGTAATTGGCGATTTCCAAGACCCGTATGCTGCTATTTGTGGTTCCATGAGCGTGATGCATCCCTAAATCCCAAAGTTCGATTTAATCACAGAAACTATACTCTCGCCAATCACCTACGGGTTGATAACCTATCGATTGATAAATGTGATTGGCCGTTGGATTTGCTAAATCAGTAAATAGAAAACAGTATTTATACCCTTTCTTGAGTAAGTATTGGCTTAATTTGGCAACACAGGCAGTTGCATAACCTTGACCTCGGTGTTCTTTCGGTGTGTAAACTGTACTGATTCCTATACCATTAGGTGTAATGCCTGTTTGACAAGCTAATGAGACTGGTTCTTGATTCTCCCACAGATATGCTGTTTGATTTTTTAACTGATAATTTACCCAATTTTGAGAATCAAATTCTGCTTTCCCAAAAGCTTCGAGTAGGAATGCTTGATGCCATTGTTTCAGAAGCTTTCTATCTTCTTTATCTACTACTCTTAAATATCCTAGTGGTGTAGCGGTTACTTGCACTTGTTCGAGTTGAAATGCCCGCAGTGCTAATCTTAATTGATATGATTGACCTGTTAGCGCAGTCCATGCTTTGGCAAAGGCTTCTGATTCGGCATTGGGAGAATTGACACCTAATAAGGATGCTTGATGACTATATAAATCTTGAGCGATTAATTCGACTGCTGCCAGATTGCTAATTTGCGATAATAATACTGGACGCGGTGGAGTTTGTATTGCTACAGCAATAATACTTGTATCGACTTTAACGGCAGCTAAGTAGGGCTGACAATTATATTTTTCTGGATTATTTATCAGCGCATTGCTAATTCCTAGTAATAGATAATGCATTGCTTCATCACGCAGTAAATAATCTTTTACCTGTAGGCAAAATTCCCTTGCGTCCTCAAATTTATGGAGTTCCATTTTCAATATTTGATTTTTCCTTGTCGTATTTTATCTTTTCATGTATCGGTTTGACATGGGATACGTAGCCGGTGGTGTTAAATTCTAGACTTATTAAATAAGTAATGAATGTTGCAAGGATTTGATCGGAAGTATGTTTACTAAAATTAAAACTTTTTTGTTCGCTGGTAACGCTATTAGTGGTAATCTAATTATGGATGGAGATTATAAAAGTCAGGGTGCATGGGTTTTGGGAGCTAAATGTAGTTCTATGAATTAAGTCCTATGGTTCGTTTCATTTTAGGGCTTTCTCAGGGTACATTGTCTTTAATTTATTTTACTAGCTTATATAAATGCACGGGGTAATTCATATCATTGCTTTTGATTAATCGATAGGACTAGATACCCGAGTTATTTTGAGAAGTCGGGTATATAATAACCCATAATGAGAGACGCAATTAAACGAATTTTTGGATAAATTCACACATTAAATCGACTCGACCTTTACGTAACATTGCGGGGTCTAAACGTTCGGTAGTGTTGCAAGTCATCAAAATAACTAATCGCTGTCGGGTATGAATACCACCCTCATCAATTACACTTTGGTAAAGCGTTCCATCTAATAAGCTGAGAATATGCTCGGTCTTATTATTGTACTGTGCTACTTCCGAAGCGCGGTTTTGAGCGAGATTGTCTGCTTCATTGATAATAATACAGATACGCTCTAAGTATATGGGTGGAACAAAATTTGCGATCGCATCATGGTCTAAAATAAAAATCACATACCCCAACGGCACGAGAATTTCTTTGGCAACAGCTTGCGTCCAGACAGTTTTCCCAGTTCCAGGTTCACCATGTACCAACACCGCTAATTGATGCTGATTTAAAACTGTTTGCTGAACTGTGTCAGTAAACTCCTGGATATTATTAGGAAAGCTGCGAATTGCATACTGACTGTGAACCTTACCAACACGACTTTGATACCCACTCAACATTACTGCTAAATCATATGTAGCTTTGTTAACCAATGGGGCTAAATTACGCGCCATTAAGCTGTAATGTCGCCGTCCTCGGTCGTAAGGGTCAATTTGCAGCCAAACGTCGTACTCTGACCAATAAGCGTAAACCGTACTCAGAACATCAAGACGTTCCCAATTTACGAATTTTTCCACAGGAAAATAAAAGTCGCGTTCGGAATAATACTGAGTAATCATATCGGGACGACCGAGTATTTCCAAACTTCGCAGCACAGTAATTTCTTGCAACCGATTCAATACATAATCAATCGGAATACTACTACGACTGACAAATTGAACTATCGGTGTTTCCGTACTCAACACTTCTTTGTAACGTTGGTCAGGTGTTAGAGGTTCCGGTGTAATGTAATTCCAGTACTTCTCGAACTCGCCGCGTGTGTAATCTGAAACAACATTTAATATATTTGCCCACCAAGCATAATCTCGTCGTGCTAAAGCATCCGCATAATAACTTGCTAAATTAATGCTTTTCTGA
>JANNFJ010000089.1:0-5178 GCA_031379725.1 Calothrix sp. OTE_75_metabat_31 | reverse complement strand
GGGGCGCAAGGCCTTGCGCCCCTACAAGAGTGTAAAATGACTGTACCTCACAAGGTTTGAGAAACGCTATAAGCGATATAAAATAATGTTCTATCCTGTTTTACCCCCCTATAAGAGTGAATCTTCTCAACACTGCTAAATTCTTCCTCGAATCGGAAGTAGCACCCAATGCAAACGATATCGATAGCAACCCTTCGGCATTATTACGTGCTTTGCAGGGTTTGGGAAATTTGAATTTACTAGCGTTGCGGGTTCCTCGATATTCGGGTGGTAGGGAAGTGGATGAATTAACTTTTGGCGATTTTCAGGAACTCGTTGCCCGGTATTCGGGGACTTTGGCTTTTTTGCAAACCCAGCATCAAAGTGCAGTGGGGATGTTGGTTGCGAGTAGTAATATGGATTTGCGTTCTAAATATTTACCATGTGTGGGTAGTGGTGAGATGCTTTTGGGTGTTGGGTTTTCGCAATTGCGTCGTGATGGTACGTTGGTTTTTGCTGCTTCTGTGGAGGGTGGGTATCGTTTGCATGGGATGGTGACTTGGGTGACGGGGTGGGGCATTTTTCACGAGTTTATTGTTGCTGCGGTGTTGCCGGATGGGAGTGCGGTGTTTGGGGTGGTGCCGTTTGGGGAAGAAGAGGTTAAACCACAGAGGCACGGAGGACACGGAGGAGGAGAAGAAGAGGGTAATATTAGTTTTGGTGAGGTGGGACGGTTGGCAGCTATGTCTGCTACGAATACGGTTACTGCTGAGTTGGATTGGTTTTTGCCTGATGAAAATGTTGTTTTTGTGAAACCTCCTGGTTGGATTCACGAACAGGATAAGCGGAATGTTTTGAAGTCTACTTTTTTGGTTACTGGGTGTGCTTTGGCTGGTTTGGATATTATTGAGGGTGAAGCGAGAAGGAAAAATTTACCGTTTATTTATGATGCTTGGGTGTCGTTACAGGATGAATTGGATGATTGTCGTTGTCGTATCCGTGCTGCTTTAGTAGATGTGAGTATAGATTTTAAGAGTAAGTTAGATTTACGTGCATGGGCAATTGATTTGGCGACGCGCATTGCCCATGCTGCTGTTACTGTTTCGGGCGGTGCGGCAAATTATATGCATCATCATGCCCAACGTGTTTATCGGGAGGCGCTGGTATTTACTGTTACTGGGCAAACTCGTGATGTCATGGCTGCGACGTTGAAGAGGTTGACGCGAAATTCAATGACAAGTATGCCGGACAGGCAGGATGCCTATCCTACAATGGGAATGCCGCATCAAGGAATACTGGACAGGCAGGATGCCTATCCTACGGTGCTGCAAGCATGTCAAAATTATATCGTTCATCTTAGCCATGTAATTGACATTGATATGCCTCAGTGGCAGGGCGACCCTAATGTTAAATTTACGACTGTTGCCCAAAGAGAAACGCATGGGTATTTTTTACGCGAATTGGTAATCGGCGAACATAGCGCTACCCATATAAATGCTCCAATTAGTTTTCATGCTAATGGTGTGGGAATTGATGAATATATGCCTGAATCATTAATAGCACCATCGGTTGTTATTGATATTAGCGCTCAAGCTGCAATGAATGCCGATTATGTTTTGACTGTTGAAGATATACTAGTTTGGGAACAGCAATATGGGGAAATTGCAGAAGGCGATGTAGTACTGTTGCATACAGGATGGTCGGGGAAGTGGAGCGATACTGATGCTTTTATGCTTGAAGATGACCAAGGAATCCATTTTCCTGGATTCGGTAGCGATGCAACCCAATTTTTATTAGAAAATCGTAAAATAGCTGGGATTGGGATTGATACGCATGGTGTCGATGGGGGACTCGATACGACTTTTGCTGTCAATCGTTTGGTTTTGGAGAAACCACGTCTAGTTTTGGAAAATTTGACGAATTTGGATAAGTTGCCACCACGAGGATTTAAAATTGTCGTTGCTCCCCTGCTTTTACGTGGTGGTTCGGGTTCTCCTGTAGGTGTTTTGGCAATTGTTGAAACACAAGGTAATATATAATATATGACGCATCGCCACCGGAGTTTGAAATTATGGCTAATCCCTTCGCTTGTCGTAATTTTATCGACGGTAATTGGTTGAATGTCGCAGATGGTAAGATTCTCGAAAGTCGCAATCCTGCCAATAAGAATGAAATCGTTGCCACTTTCCCCCGTTCTACAAATGAAGATGTCGAAAAAGCAGTCGCATCTGCCCGTAAAGCATATCAAACATGGCGAAAAGTCCCCGCACCTGCCCGTGCTGAGTATGTTTTTAAAGTTGGCGAAATCCTAACTAAGTATAAAGAAGAACTCGCACAACTTATGAGTCGGGAAATGGGTAAACCCCTCACCGAAGCACGCGGAGATGTCCAAGAAGGCATTGATTGCGCCTTTTATAGCGCCGGAGAAGGACGCAGGATGTTCGGGCAAACTACCCCCTCGGAGATGCCGAATAAGTTTGCGATGACCGTAAGAACACCGATTGGGATCTGTGCTTTGATTACTCCGTGGAATTTTCCGGTAGCTATTCCCTGTTGGAAAGCAATGCCAGCTTTGGTGTGTGGGAATACTATAATTTTGAAACCTGCTGAAGATACTCCTGGTTGTGCGACAAAGTTAATTGAGATTTTTGCCGAAGCTGGTTTTCCGGATGGAGTGGTGAATTTGGTGCATGGGATTGGTGAAGAAGTAGGAAAAGCTTTGGTTGAACATGCTGATGTGAATTTGGTTTCGTTTACAGGTTCTTCGGTTACAGGTTCCTCAGTTGGGGAAATTTGCGGACGCACTCACAAGCGGGTATGTTTGGAAATGGGTGGGAAAAATGCCCAAATTGTCATGGATGATGCCGATTTGGAACTTGCGCTAGATGGTGCGGTTTGGGGTGCGTTTGGCACAACTGGGCAAAGATGTACGGCGACAAGTCGTCTAATTTTACACCGCGATATTAAAGAAAAGTTTACTAAGATGTTGCTGGAGCGTACTAGTAAGTTAATACTGGGTGCTGGTTATGACTCAAAAACCGAAATCGGTCCCATTGTTAATGAAAGTCAGTTAAAACGGGTTTGTGAATATATGGATATTGCCCGGAATGAAGGTGCAACTATATTAATAGGTGGTGAAATTGCTTGTGAGGGTTCGTTAAAAGACGGTTACTTTTTCCAACCGACTATCCTCGATAATGTTACTTCCGAAATGCGAGTTGCTAGGGAAGAAATTTTTGGCCCTGTGGTCGCTTTGATTGAGGTGGATTCATTTGAGGATGCGATCGCAATTCTCAACGACACTAATTATGGGCTTTCTTCTTCAATTTATACCCGCGACATAAATCGGGCTTTTGTTGCGATGCGCGACATTGAAGCGGGGATTACTTATATTAATGGCCCTACAATTGGTGCAGAAGTACACCTTCCTTTCGGTGGAATCAAGCAAACGGGAAATGGACATCGAGAAGCTGGAACTGCTGCGATTGATACTTTTACCGAATGGAAAACCGTTTATGTAGATTTTTCGGGGAGTTTACAACGAGCGCAGATTGATAATAGAGAATAGATAATTGACGATACCTGTCATGCTGAGGAACGTTCACGTAGTGTTCCCGAAGGGTAGCATCTCAAACTACGGTATAAACTAGAGATTCTTCCTTGCGTCAGAATGACAAAGCAAAAAGCATAAAAAATAAACCCTGTCATGCTGAGGGGCGAAGCATCTCAAACTACGGTATAAACCAGAGATTCTTCCTGCGTCAGAATGACAACGTAAAAAGGGCCAAAATGACAAAATTACTCATACCAACCAGCACTTAAATCATTCCATTCAGGATTCAGTGATTCAATCAAGGTAATTTTCTTTGCACGTAACCAACCTTTTATCTGTTTTTCTCGTGTAATAGCTGCATTGACATTTGAAGTTTCTTCAAAATAAACCAACTTAGTAATATTGTATTTCTCAGTAAAACCAGGAATTAACTTTTGCTTATGCTCGTAAATGCGTCGATTTAAATCATTTGTGACACCTGTATAAAGTGTTTTTGAGTAATTTGTCATTATATAAACATAATAATTCTTGATTTCCATAAGAAATTAATCAACCCTTTTTCTATCCAACCTTTTAGAGATATTGCTATTTTATTTTTTGCCATAATTACTATATCTGTATATGCCATTTATACTGAAATATCAAGATATATTTACGTGATTATGTGGTTGCTTTTTATGCTTATGTTTTAGAAGATTTACTTAAAAAAATGAAGTCGAACTGATTTAGTTACTTGGTTAAACCAGAACAAACTTTCTGCTTTTATGAAAATGGTGTAAAAAGTTTTTATATGAATAAATTCTGTATTCTTGTAAGGAGGATGGGTACAACGACCCGTCACTTAAAAAGTTTTTATAAGAATATTGGGCCGTAACCCCATGAATGCCGCTTCCTATCTCGCGCTATTAGCTCACCTGGTAGAGCATTCTGCTTATATCCAAAACAGATATACAACAAAGCAACTGAAAGGTAGATGGTTCGAGCCCATCATAGCGCATTTAATCTCATCGAGATTAAATAATAGAATCCATTGTGCAAGCACTGTGTAAACACTAAAAATAAATTCCTGCGGAATCCATTTAAAAATTGAAAATTAACTTGTATATAAAAAATATGAATAAATGGTCAAGATCAAGTTTTCAAAAAAACTTCAGGAATATTATGATGATACAGGAATTTTATCATTTCCAGATGAAATATTAATGGAAATTTTTAATTTCTGTGGTCCACTTGTATGTTATAGCCTAAAGGGTGTAAATAAACGGTTTCATAGAATTATTCGTGGTGAAAATTTTGGTATGCCCAAATGGATTAATCGTTTTATCCAACCATATATCTTTCCCCTACCATTTCAATTTGAAGTTGTTAAATGGATGGTTATGCAAAAAAATGGAGGCATTTTGAATATGGAAAT
The DNA here is from genome assembly GCA_031379725.1 of Calothrix sp. OTE_75_metabat_31. Classification (GTDB taxonomy): domain Bacteria; phylum Cyanobacteriota; class Cyanobacteriia; order Cyanobacteriales; family Nostocaceae; genus JANNFJ01. The sequence goes on along the minus strand of JANNFJ010000089.1, from coordinate 232 downwards.
GGGATTGACCAAAACAAATACTTGTCTTACCTATATAAATGTTTCATATGCATTGAGAAATCTTGTCATTTGTTGTAAATCGCAAATGAGTGTTTGGAGAGATGAGGTCAAAAAATTTTATGGAGACAATCTCAAAATCCTATTGTGTCACCATGAATATGACGGGGATGTAAAAGACTTTTCAGAAAAAATATTAGAATGCTATGATATTGTAGTCGTCACATACCAATCT